>NZ_JBRRDY010000044.1:0-33830 GCF_056759935.1 Stenotrophomonas sp. STEN035 | reverse complement strand
GTGCCGAGCCACGCTAGGCACTACATTGGCATTGCGGGTAATGCCCCTGCCGAGCATGGCTCGGCACTACCAATGGCATCAATTCCTGTGCGCGGTGCCCAGGTACTCGGCGCTCTGCATCTCGATCAGGCGGCTGGCGGTGCGCTCGAAGGCGCCGGCCAGGCGGGTACCGCTGTACAGCAGCGGCGGCGCGTCATGGGCGGTGCAGACCAGGTTGACCTGGCGGTCATACAACTCATCGATCAGGTTTACGAAGCGGCGCGCGGCATCTTCGTTGAGGCGATCGAAGTGCGGTATGCCACCGAGCAGCACGGTGGTGAACTCGCGTGCGATCTCGATGTAGTCCGACGGCCCACGCGGGCCTTCGCACAAAGCAGCAAAATCAAACCAGGCAATGCTCTTGCCACGCCCACGCACCGGGATCTTGCGGCCTTCGATCTGGATGTTTCCGCCGCGTGCTTCTTCGGCGCCGCTCAGCTCCTTCCAGCGTCCGGCCAACCACGCATCACTCTCGCCATCAAGCGGCGCGCGGTATACCGGCGAGCGGGTCAGCGCGCGCATACGGTAGTCCTCGGTGCCTTCGGCATACAGTTCGACGCAATACTTCTCCAGCAAGGCAATCGCCGGCAGGAAGCTGTCGCGCTGCAGGCCGTTGAGATAGAGGTTCTCCACCGCCGTATTGGAGGTGGTCACCAGGGTCACGCCCTCGGCGAACAACCGCTCCAACAGGCGTCCCAGCAACATCGCATCGCCGATATCGGTGACGAAGAATTCATCCAGCACCAGCACCCGCAGCTTGTCGCGCCATTGCTGGGCGATCTTCGCCAGCGGATCGCTCTGCCCCTGATGCAGGTGCAGCTGCTCGTGGATACCGCGCATGAAGCGGTGGAAGTGGGTGCGGTACTTCTGCTCGATCGGCAGGCCGTCGTAGAACAGGTCGACCAGGAAGGTCTTGCCGCGTCCAACACCACCCCAGAAGTACAGGCCCTTTACCGGCTCGGGCTTCTTCCAGAACGCGGACAAGCGATCAAGCCAGCCGTCCTGCGCACTGTCGACGATGGCCAGGTGGATACGGTCCAGCTCGGCCAGGGCGGCGTGCTGGGCGACATCGTCGCGCCAATCGCCGCGGGCCACGCCGGCGGCGTAGCGTTGTGAGGGTGTCATTGCATCCATGCTCAGTTGCTGCCGTCGGGCAGCCAGCGCCGCACTTCATGCTGGATGGCGCCACGCAGGTCGATCAGCTTGCGATGGAAGAAATGCGAGGTATCCGGCATGCGCACCAGTTGCGGCGGATTCGGCAGCGATTCCAGCCACTGGTACACGCCTTGTGCATCGACCACTTCGTCGGCATCGCCCTGCACTACCAGCCAGTTGGCCGGCGGCTGCACTTCGGAGAAGTCCCAGGTGCGGCGGCCAACCGGTGGTGCGATCGAGATCAAGGCCTGCGGTTGCAGCTGCGCGGCAGCGCGCAGCGACACGTAGGCGCCAAAGCTGAAACCAGCCAGCCACAATGCGGCATCCGGACGCTCACTGCGCACCCAGTTGACCACCGCGCGCAGATCGTCGGCTTCGCCTTCACCATTGTCGTAGGTGCCAACCGAGGCGCCGACGCTGCGGAAGTTGAAACGCACGGTGGTGATGCCCAGGTCGCGCAGCGCGCGCGAGACCATGGTCACCACCTTGTTGTGCATGCTGCCGCCCTCGATGGACAGCGGATGGCAGATGACGGCGATGATCGGACGCGCGGCGGACTCGCCATCGGGCAGGTCGACGCCGACTTCCAGCGGACCGGCCGGGCCGTCCAACATCAGCGTCGCCGATTCGTGGGGGAATGGGAGAGTTTGCATGCGGCCATAATAGCGGCCCCGTCCGGCGGCTTCACGCCGGCCCTTCACAACTGCCCAAATCCATGCATTTCCTTGTCCTAAGTGTGATCTGCAGTGTTCTGGTATCGGTGCTGCTGAAACTGGCGCCACGCCAAGGCATCGATATTCCCCAGGCGGTGACCTGGAACTACTTGGCCGCCACGGTGCTGTCACTGCTGTTGTTCAAGCCTTCGCTGCAATCGCTGCAGAGCACGCATACGCCGTGGTTGGCCCTGTTCGCCCTGCCCGTGGCCCTGCCCGGCATTTTCCTGGTGCTGGCGCGCGCGGTGCGCGAGGCCGGCATCGTGCGCAGCGACGTGGCCCAACGCCTGTCCTTGCTGTTGTCGCTGGCTGCCGCCTTCCTGCTGTTCGGCGAACAAGCCAATGGTTGGAAGCTGGCCGGCCTCGGGCTGGGCCTGCTAGCCATTGTTGGCGTGAGCGTGCGTAGTGGAGACAGCCAGCCCGCTGCGGGACAAGGTTGGGGCTGGCTGCTAGGGGTGTGGGCGGGCTTTGCCCTGATCGACATCCTGCTCAAGCAGGTGGCTGCAGCCGGGACGTCTTCCCTCACGGCGCTGCTGGTCAGCTTCAACATCGCCTTCATACTGATGATGGTCTGGCAGCTGCATCGGCATTTAACCGGCAAGAGCCGGATGAGGCTGGGCAATCTTGGCTTTGGCCTGCTGCTCGGGTTGCTCAACTTCGGCAACATCTTGTTTTACGTGCGTGCGCACCAGGCGTTGCCGCATAGCCCGGCGACGATTTTCGCAGGCATGAATATTGGTGTGGTGTGCCTGGGCGCGCTGGTCGGCGTGCTGATGTTTGGCGAGAAGACCAGCGTGTGGAATCGCGCTGGCCTGGCGCTGGCGGTGGTCGCGATTGCCTTGATTGCGCGCGGGACGTTTTGAAGGCTCTGCTGGTTTGGAGCAACAGCAAAGGCACCCCTCCCCGACCCTCCCCTTGCCTGCGGCAAAGGGAGGGAGACAATCCGCCCCCTCCCTTTCGCGTAGCGAAGGGGAGGGTTGGGGAGGGGTGCTCTTAAGCTTCTAGCTTCTAGCTTCTAGCTTCTAGCTTCTAGCTCTCAGCCTTACGGCTCAAACCCCAGCAACAACGGATCATGGTCCGAGCTGCGCCACGGCCCCGGCACATTGCGGCCCTGGTAACCAACCTCGTCCGCCTCATCGGCATTGATATGCCACTCCGCCGCTCCCTTCAGCCGTGCGGCCATGCCCGGGCTGAGCAAGGCGTGATCCAGACGACCGGTCATGCCGTTGTAGACGTAGCTATAAGGCTGCTGCACGCCAGCAACCTTGAACGCATCCTGCCAACCATCGGCATTCAAGGTACGGATCGGGTCTTCCATCGCATAGGCGTTGAAGTCGCCCAGCAGCACCGCATCACGGCTGCCGGTGCCGGTCGGATCTTGCTGCAGCCAGCTGTGCAGTAGCTTGGCTGATTCCACCCGCGTCGCATTCCAGCAGCCTTGGCCGTCGTTGCGATCGGCGTTCTCTCCGCTCGCTTCCGAGCAACCCTTGGACTTGAAGTGGTTCGCCACCACCACGAACGGGGTGCCCTTGCGGCCCATGCGGAAGGCCTGCGCCAGCGGCACGCGGCTGCGTTCGCCAAACGGCTCGCGCTCCAGCACCGCCGGCTTGCCGACCGGGCTCACCTTTGAAGCGCGGTAGATGATGCCGACCCGGATCGGGTTGTCGCCCGGGCCC
The DNA here is from genome assembly GCF_056759935.1 of Stenotrophomonas sp. STEN035. Lineage (NCBI taxonomy): Bacteria > Pseudomonadati > Pseudomonadota > Gammaproteobacteria > Lysobacterales > Lysobacteraceae > Stenotrophomonas > Stenotrophomonas sp. STEN035. Next base: position 30,247 of record NZ_JBRRDY010000044.1, on the reverse strand, counting down.
TTGCCGGCATCGACGAAGCGCCAGTCACCATCCTTGCCCTGCGCGGCATTGAGTGCGCGCACCAGCTGATCGATCGCTGAGCCCGGGCCGTAGCCGTCGTTCTCCAGTTCCATCAGCGCAGCAACGTCGGCATTGAGGCTGGTGATGGTGGTGATCAACTTGGCCTGCTGTGCGGCCTGCTGCTCGGCGGTCTTGGCGCCACGCAGGGTTGGATAGCCACCGCCCTTGCCGTCGCCGTTGAAGTAATTTTCCAGATTGAAGGCGGCGATACGCAGGCCGCCGGCCACGGTTGGCGCCTGCTGCGGGCGCTCGGCATCCACGACTACCGGTGCGGTCAGCTGCAGCCGATAGCCGCCATCGAAACGCTGGTCGACGATGCCCTGCACGTCGCGCAGCTGCGCGCCGCTGCGCAGCAGCTGGTCCGGTGCCAGGTACGGCACCGCGCCCGGATTGCGCTTGCCGCTGGCATCGTCCAGACGCAGGCGACGGCGGTTGTTGTCGGCGATCACCGCGGCTTGTTCGGGGCTGCCGGCGGCGGCCACTTCACTGGGCTGCCACAGGCGGCCACCGAAGGCTGCAGTCAGTTCGCCGTAGCGCGACAGCTGGTCCTGGCCGGCCACGGTCAGGCCGGTCGGAATGCGCACCTGCATGCCTTCCAATGCCTCCCAGTTGGCTGGGACATCGGTCAACACCAGCGCTGCCGGCAGCGGTCGCGAGGCGGCCGGGCTGACGGTCTGCGCCTGCAGCGTGGTCAGGCCCTGTTCGCTCTTGCCGGCAGCCTGCTCCTCGACGGTGCCGGTGATGCGCAGCCACTGGCCGACCTGCACCGCCTGCTCCTTGGGCAGGCGCACGAACAAGGCATCGGAAGTGGCGGCATCACCATCACCTGCGTCCTGCACGAAGATGCCGCCCAGGCCATCGCGCATATCGGCGGTCACCGCGCCCTCGATGGTGACGGTCTTGCCCGCATACGGGCTGTGGTCGGTCGTGCCCTGCACGCTGCCGATCGGCAGTACGACGGGCTTGGACGGGGCAGCCAGCGCCGCGCCGGAACAGGCGGCAGCCAAGGCCAGGGCAAGCAAGCTAGGGGTACAACGCATGGACGCACTCCGGGGAAGACGGAAACACAAAGCGCCGCCCTGGTGGGGCGGCGCCGGCTATTCTGCAGCAATCGGGTCTATTGCCAGCTGCGTGAGTCTGGCGGTTTTCTATTTCAGATTGGCAAGCATCCAGTCCACGGTGGCGTGGATCTGCTCCTCGCTGAGGCCGGCATTGCCACCCTTGGGCGGCATGATGCCGCCGTCCGGGCCGGTATAGCCCTCGATGGCGTGCTTGTAGAGGGTGTCCTTGCCTTGCGCCAGACGCTTGTCCCAGTGACTGTGGTCAAGGGTTGGCGCGTTGCCCACGCCGGTGGTGTGGCAGGCGGTGCAGAGGCTGTCGAAGATGGTTTTGCCGTCCAGGGTGCCACCGTAGGCACCGCTGGCGGCTGCAGCCGCGGCTGCTGCAGCGGAGGCGGCAGCCTGCGCCGACGCACCGGTGGCACCGGCGTACACCGCACCGATGGGTGCAATGCGTTCCTCGATGCGCTTGGTCGCGGTCGGCGAGACTTCTTTTGGAATGACGTGCTGCAGGTAGGACGCGAAGATGATCAAGCCAATCGTGATGACGGCCAGGATGGCGATCACGATGGAAAAGCGTTTCAGGAACTCAAGGTCGTAATTCCGCACGTCTCATCACCCCGGGCGAGTTGTCGGTGGACCAGCAGCTGCTGGGCGAGTATAGACCAGCGTCCGCCTGCTCCCGCAATGCCCATGAACACGCGCAAAAGTGCGGCATTGCAGCATCCCAAGGTGGTTACAGCACTCAGTGCGGCAGCGGCGCACCGGCTGCGCGCAGGCATAGCGCACCGATCGCGGCAACCAGATGTTCGCCATCGCGCAGGCCATCGCGGCTGGGCGCGGTCGGCCCGACCAAGGCTTCGGTGAAGGCACCGACGATGCAGGCCGCGCTGATGTCCAGATCCTGGGCTGGCAGTTCGCCAGCGCGCACACCATCTTCAAGGATGCGCTTGAACACATCACCGAATAGACGCCGGCAGCGGATGCGCTCGGCCTCCACTTCCGGGTCCACCGGCTCGGCAATGAAGGCATAGGCCAGGCCGGGACCGGCCATGGCGCGGCGCACGAACGAGGCCACCGCCCGCTGCAGCCGCTGCGGCGCCGGCAAGGGCTCATCGGCAATGGCGGCGAGGATATCCAGCTCGTGCTCCACGGCGAAGGTCAGCACCTCCACGAACAGCTCGGCCTTGGATGGGAAATGCCTGTATATCAGCCCGGTCGACACCCCTGCCTCGGCCGCCACCGCAGTGATCGGCGCGTTGCGGTAGCCGCCTGCGGCGACCAGCCGGCGGGCCGCGACCAGGATCCGCTCGCGGTTGCCCGCCAGCCGTTTTTCCATCAATTCCGAGCGCTTGTAAGCCATTTGTTGATTCTATGTTCAATTTTTGAATTTGTATTCACTTTTTACCCAGGAGCCGCTAGGCTGCGCGCAAACGCCCGTGCCGACGGCCTGCCCGTCCTCCCAACCCGGTGCGCCCCTTATCGCCACGCAGTACCGGAGCCAGCCATGCACGTCCCCACCCTGAATTTTGATCTGGGCGAAGAAATCGACATGCTGCGCGAAAGCGTGGCGCAGTTTGCCGCCGCCCACATCGCGCCGCTGGCCGCCGAAGCCGACGCCAGCAACCACTTCCCCAACCAGCTCTGGCGCCAGCTTGGCGAACAGGGCCTGCTGGGCATGACGGTGGAAGAAGAATACGGCGGCAGCGGCATGGGCTACCTCGCGCATGTGGTGGCGATGGAAGAAATCTCGCGCGCCTCCGGCGGCATCGGCCTGTCCTATGGCGCGCATTCCAACCTGTGCCTCAACCAGCTGCGCAAGAACGCCAGCGAAGCGCAGAAGCACAAGTACCTGCCCAAACTGTGCAGCGGCGAACACGTCGGTGCTCTGGCGATGAGCGAGCCGGGTGCTGGTTCGGACGTGGTGTCGATGAAACTGCGCGCCGATCTGCGCGGTGACCACTACGTACTCGACGGCAACAAGATGTGGATCACCAATGGTCCCGATGCCGATGTGCTGATCGTCTACGCCAAGACCGATGCAAACGCCGGCTCGCGCGGCATCACCGCCTTCATCATCGAAAAGGGCATGAAGGGCTTCTCCACCGCGCAGAAGCTGGACAAGCTGGGCATGCGTTCGTCCAACACCTGCGAGCTGGTGTTCCAGGACTGCGAAGTGCCGGTTGAGAACGTGCTCGGCGCGGTCGGCGGCGGCGTCAAAGTGTTGATGTCCGGCCTGGACTACGAGCGCGTGGTGTTGTCCGGCGGCCCGCTGGGTTTGATGTCGGCGGCGCTGGATGTGGTGCTGCCCTACGTGCATGAGCGCAAGCAGTTCGGCGAAGCGATCGGCACCTTCCAGCTGATCCAGGCCAAGCTGGCCGATATGTATGTTGGTCTCAATGCCTGCCGCGCCTATGTATATGCAGTGGCCAAGGCCTGCGACCAAGGCCGCACCACCCGCCAGGATGCGGCCGGCGCGATCCTGTATTCGGCAGAGAAGGCGACCTGGGCGGCGGGTGAGGCGATCCAGATCCTCGGCGGCAACGGCTATATCAACGAGTACCCGGCCGGGCGCTTGTGGCGTGATGCCAAGTTGTATGAGATTGGTGCGGGCACTTCCGAGATCCGCCGCATGTTGATTGGGCGGGAGTTGTTCCAGAAGACCGCATGAATCCGCTTAAGCCCCTCTCCCTCCGGGAGAGGGGTTGGGGTGAGGGTCGGCGGCGAAGCCACTGCAGGAACAGATAGTTGCAGGCTGCGTGCCTACCCTCATCCGCCCCTTCGGGGCACCTTCTCCCGAAGGGAGAAGGAAGATAAAAACCCAGGACATCGGCCATGACCGTACTCACCTCCCAGCTGCAACCCGGCAGTGACAGCTTCGAAGCCAACCGCGCCGCAATGCAGGCACAGGTCGATGATCTGCGCGCAACGCTCAGAGCTACTGCGCGCGGCGGCAGCGATGCAGCCCGAGCCAAGCACAGTGCACGCGGCAAGCTGCTGGTGCGCGAACGCATCGATGCCCTGCTCGATCCTGGAAGTCCGTTCCTGGAAGTCGCGCCGCTGGCTGCACACGGCATGTATGCCGATCCGGTACCCGGCGCCGGCATGGTCGCCGGCATCGGCCGCGTGTCCGGGGTGGAATGCCTGATCGTCGCCAACGATGCCACGGTCAAGGGCGGCACCTATTACCCGGTCACGGTGAAGAAGCACCTGCGTGCGCAGGAAATCGCCCAGCAGAACCGTCTTCCCTGCATCTATCTGGTCGACTCCGGTGGCGCCTTCCTGCCGCTGCAGGATGAAGTCTTCCCCGACCGCGATCATTTCGGCCGCATCTTCTACAACCAGGCCAATCTGTCGGCACAGGGCATTCCACAGATCGCCTGCGTGATGGGCAGCTGCACCGCCGGCGGCGCCTATGTGCCGGCGATGAGCGATGAAACCGTCATCGTCAAGGAACAGGGCACCATCTTCCTCGGCGGCCCGCCGCTGGTGAAGGCGGCAACCGGCGAAGTGGTCAGTGCCGAAGAACTCGGCGGTGCCGACGTGCATACGCGCATCTCCGGTGTTGCCGACCACATGGCCGACAACGACCTGCAGGCGCTGGCACGGGTGCGTTCCATCATCGCCAACTTGAACTGGCGCAAGCCCGATGCAGGCGTTGCGCTGCAGGCCAGCGAGGCACCGCTGCTTGATCCGCAAGAGCTTTATGGCGTGATTCCAGCCGATACACGCAAGCCCTACGACGTGCGCGAGGTGATCGCGCGCATCGTCGATGGCTCGCGTTTCGATGAGTTCAAGCCACGCTACGGCAACACGCTGGTCACCGGTTTCGCGCATGTGCATGGCCATCCGGTCGGCATCATCGCCAACAACGGCATCCTGTTCTCGGAGTCCGCGCTGAAGGGTGCGCACTTCATCGAGCTGTGTTGCCAGCGCAATATCCCGTTGCTGTTCCTGCAGAACATCACCGGCTTCATGGTCGGCCGCAAGTACGAGCACGGTGGTATTGCCAAGGACGGTGCGAAGCTCGTCATGGCGGTGGCCAATGCACGTGTGCCGAAGTACACGGTGGTGATCGGTGGTTCGTTCGGTGCCGGCAACTACGGCATGTGCGGGCGGGCCTACTCGCCGCACTTCCTGTGGATGTGGCCGAATGCGCGCATCGGGGTGATGGGTGGTGAGCAGGCGGCGAGCGTGTTGGCCACGGTCAAGCGTGATGGTATCGAGGCCAAGGGTGGTGCCTGGTCGGCCGAAGAGGAAGATTCGTTCAAGCAGCCGATCCGTGATCAGTTCGAGTTGCAGGGTCATCCGTATTACGCGAGTGCGCGTTTGTGGGATGACGGGGTGATTGATCCAGCGGATACGCGCCGGGTGCTTGGGCTGGCCTTGGCTGCCAGTCTCAATGCGCCTGTGCAGGACACACGGTTTGGTGTGTTCCGGATGTGATGGCGTGAACATCGCTCTGACAGCAGCAGCAAAGGCTTTCACTCCCCTACGGGGAGCGAGTTACTTTTCTTTGCTTGTGCAAAGAAAAGCTAACCAAAAGAAGCGCCTGTTCAACAGCCGAATGGCTGGTCAAGCACACCCTGCCTCCGCGCCCAGCACGCTGCGCGTGCCGGGTCCACTCCACCGGTGGGATTTTTCGACACGACATCCCTGTCGTGGCGAAAAACGACGTGCATCCATGCACGCCGCCCTTCGGGTGTTTCCCACCGCCTCCGTCGCTGCGGAAGGGGCCCGGTAGAGCAAGAGCAAGAGCAAGTTCAAGAACAACAGCAACGGCGAAAGCCTTTGGCTCCTCCCCTGCCCGCGCGGCACATCGTGGATAAGACAATGTTCAACAAGATCCTGATCGCCAATCGTGGTGAAATCGCCTGCCGCGTTATTGCTACCTGCCGTCGTCTTGGCATCGCTACCGTCGCGGTGTATTCGGATGCCGATCGCAATGCGCGGCATGTGCGGCTAGCTGACGAGGCCATCCATATTGGTGCTGCGCCGGCTCCCGAGAGCTATCTGCGCGCTGAGGCCATTCTCGATGCGGCGCGGCGTAGTGGTGCGCAGGCCATCCATCCGGGTTATGGCTTTCTTTCCGAGAACGCTGGCTTCGCGCGTGCCTGTGATGCTGCTGGCATCGTCTTCATTGGGCCGCCGGCTAGTGCCATCGATGCGATGGGTGACAAGAGTTCGGCCAAGGCGCTGATGCAGACTGCCAACGTGCCGCTGACGCCGGGTTATCACGGTGAGCGGCAGGAGGCGGAATTCCTGCGTGCGCAGGCCGATGCGATTGGTTATCCGGTGCTGATCAAGGCCAGTGCGGGTGGTGGTGGCAAGGGCATGCGCAAGGTTGAGGCCAGCGCCGACTTCGTTGCTGCACTGGCCAGCTGCCAACGCGAGGCGCAGGCTTCGTTCGGTAACGTCCATGTGCTGGTGGAGAAGTACGTCGAGCGTCCGCGCCATATCGAGATCCAGGTGTTCGGCGACAGCCATGGCAACGCGGTCTATCTGTTCGAGCGCGACTGCTCGGTACAGCGCCGCCACCAGAAGGTGTTGGAGGAAGCACCTGCGCCCGGCATGACCGCCGAGCGTCGCGCAGCGATGGGCAAGGCGGCCACCGATGCTGCGCGTGCGGTGGGCTATGTCGGTGCTGGCACGGTGGAGTTCATTGCCGGCCCGGATGGCGATTTCTATTTCATGGAAATGAACACCCGTCTGCAGGTCGAGCATCCGGTCACCGAGCTGATCACCGGCACCGATCTGGTCGAATGGCAGCTGCGCGTGGCCGCAGGTCAGCCGCTGCCGAAGACGCAGGAACAACTGCAGATCCACGGCCACGCCATCGAGGCACGGCTCTACGCCGAAGACGCCGACCGTGGCTTCCTGCCTTCCACCGGCACGCTGCGCCATCTGCGCCTGCCGCAACCCAGCGCCAATGTGCGCGTGGACGCCGGTGTCGAGCAGGGCGATGCAATCACCCCGTACTACGATCCGATGATCGCCAAACTGATCGTCTGGGACGTGGACCGTGCCAGCTCCTTGCAACGCATGCAGCAGGCCCTGGCGCAGTGCCAGGTCGTCGGTGTGACCACCAATGCCGCCTTCCTGCGCCGACTGGTGCTCACCGACTCGTTCCGCACTGCCAATCTCGACACCGCGCTGATCGAGCGTGAGCGTGAAGCGCTGGATATCCATCACCTTGCTGCCAGTGACGATGACTGGGCACTGGCCGCCGTGCTTGCCGTAGCCAACGGAGCTGCGCACAGCAGCGACGCATCACCGTGGGCAATCGCCGACAGCTGGCGCCTTACGGGCCCCGCAGCACGCTTGGTTACGCTGGAGCACCTGGAGCAGCGCAAGCAGCTGCAGGTGCGCGACAGCGCCAACGGCTGGCAGGTGCAGGTCGGCGACGCATCAATCAGCGTGACCGGAAAAACCGACAGCACTGGCTACGCGCTGCAGCTGGGTGAACGCCTGCAGCGCGGCCAGGCAATCCGCGAAGGCAACATGCTGTACGTCTTCGGCAACGAACAGCAGCAACGCTTCAACATCCACGACCCGGTCGCCGAAGCCGACAACAGCGCCGACCACGGCGGCAGCCTGCTGGCACCTATGCCAGGCCGCGTCGTCACCTTGCTTGTGCAACCCGGCACCACTGTCAGCCGCGGAACGCCGCTACTGGTGATGGAGGCGATGAAGATGGAACACACCCTGCAGGCGCCGGCCGATGGCATCGTGCATGGCTTCCGCGCCAAGGCCGGTGATCAAGTGGCCGATGGCGCGGTGCTGGTGGATTTCGAGGCGGGCTGATTGCCCGCCACCGCCGCGCAAAGGTACTGGCGATCAACCAGTAGACACCCGCTGCCAGATCCGGCCTGCAGGGTCCAACTCTTCCTCGCGCATGACCTCGGAACGCCAGCCGAACCCACAAACGGCTATCGCCCCATCAACCATCGGATCCAAGAGCAACAATCGTTCCAACTCCTTCTCATTGATGGCGGCAGTAACGAATGCTCCTAGACCCCGTTTCGTGGCGGCAACGTACAGAGCCTGAGACACGTGACCAGCGTCGAGGGTCACGGCTCGGTAAGCCTTGGTGTGACGCCTGTATTTCCAGAAGCTGCGCTGGAATCGACAGACGAGGGCAATGATCACCTGGGCACCTGCGAACCAATGCTGGCCGGCCAACAGCTGGAGCGAAAACTCATCAAGGCTGCCGGGTTGATCTGCAACCCGAGCCAGCTCATGCGCGACAGAATGATAGTGATACACGCCCGGTGGCAGACCTTCTACGTTCTGAGCAACGATGTAAGCCTCCAGCGGGTGCAAGCCACCACCTGAAGGTACATTTTTCTTGAGGAATCTGACACCAGGCTCACTCTCGACCGTTGCTTGCGCCATCAAGACGTCCTGCAATATTGCCGCCATGTCAGAAAACGCAACCGACTTCCTCGGATCATAATTTCTGCATGTCACGCGACGTGCAAGAGAATCATCATCCGCACCCTCACTTGAACGCGGCAACGCAATTGAATCGGCATGGCGTGGAGGAGCCTCGGGCGGAGGGCGACCAAAACGGGAAACCAGCGCTTGTGCAGTCGTCATTCCTCTCTGCTCCATTTCGCCAACACTGTCGACTGAATCCCAGCGCGAGTGCCGGTGGTAAATCGCAGAAAGCGGCCACCAGTTTCCAGATCTAACCTGCTGGTCAGCTTGCGCTTGCGATGAGGCTACGTCGCCCTCCAGCAATAGCAGACCATGATTCACCAAGACCATCGCGCGAGCGCGCATCTCACTTTCCTTGGGCATGGGCTGCCATTGTTCCGCGCTGCTGCTAAGCAACAGCACGCACGTATCGATATCCAAGGTACAAACGGCATCATTGTGCGCCGAATAAACGCGAATTCGCTGCACGTTCTGCAGCCCGATCTCACCAGAGAGCAACGCCTGCATGGACACCACCGATTGATCCTCTGGACAGACAAATACTGCGTGGCATCGCCGGTACCTCATCTGGTTCCGCACCTAATTCAAAGTGCTCACAACCTACCAGACACCAACAAGAATTGATCCTGTTCGGCACCATGCATCCGCAAACGTATGGACTCCGCCACTTCGGCCAAAAGGCTTCTTTGCCATGCTCGTAAGAGACGCTCAACTGAGTCCTTCACGTGGCACGCTGCGCTATCAACGCCCCGGATCCATAGCCAAGTGAAATAATCGTATATAAAGGACACCTGCCTCAGGCTGAGACGATCTTGAGTCTGCAGTGTCCAGGAGGTAACGCTAGCTGTAACAGAGACAAGCAAGTCGCCACAGCGCCTTCATGACCACCATTACTTCCATTCAAGGAATGATCGATGAGCACTGAAAAGAGCCCTCTCTCCACCGACGACGCGGTAAAGCTATTGGATTTGCTTTGCACCGATGATGTCTTTCGCCAAGAGTTTTCTTCCAACCCTGCAACGGCCATGCAACGGATCAGCCCGGAGGCGGCCTACTCGTGCAGAGCTTGCGCATTCATTGGCACTTTGGCCAGCAAGAGTGATTTTGAACGCCTACGGAACTCGCTTCTGGATCAGCTCGAAACCGCACCAGCTTTTCGCAATCCGCATTCCTTCGCTCTTGGAACAGGCGAAGAACTGATGCTACTCAGAAGCAGCCCCGCGCTCAGAACTACGCGAAGCGCGAATAATTCCCTCTGATATCCGCCTATGCAGTACGCCATTTGGCGCCAAGCCGCGTGACAGTACAGCTTCAGCGATGGATTTTCTCAGAGAGCATTGCGGAAGTGACACTTCTGTACGACTAGTGAAGCCATCGTCCACTCCACCTGAGAGCCACTTTGTTTGCAGCGAAATAATCCCTGGGAGAACAAGGCACCGGCTGCCTTGACATCAACCGCGCCGTTACAAGCACGACATCCCGCAAATCGATCACACCCGGAAACCGGCCACTACTCGAGGAACCGCCCAGATGTTGAACATCAAGAAGCCCCTGTCAACCAAGGACTCGCTGAAGCTGCTGGACCTACTTTGCAATGACGATGATTTCCGCACCGCGTTCGCTGCATCCCCAGCCGTAGCGATGCAAACAATCAGTGCTGAGGCTGCAGAATCGTGCAGTACTTGTGCGCTTCTATTGCCATTGGCCAGCAAACGGGAGTTTCGAAAATCGTCACAGGCGTTGCTTTCTCATCTGCAAGAACATGCAGCTTTCTACATCCCTCATTGCTTTGTCGCCAATGAAATCGCCCCTGCGCTGCGTCTCCACACGGCTCAGAGCTCACCGGATGGATTGAGCCAAGGTTGGTGCACACCTGCTTAAGCACGATTGTTGCGCATCAGCGGTCCCTGGACCTTGGAAGCAGGGGGACGTAGAGCTTCCCCTGCTTCCATGTGAGGTACAACTACCTTTCACTTGAAGCGCAAGAATCCATGAGCAGCATGCTTTTGTTTCCAGCTCGGCGGAGCGTATTGGCTGTATAGAGCGAACAGCTAAGCCGATGGAACCACTCCCTTCCACACCCATCCAGCTGGATCCAACTCCGCAACACTCATCTCAGTTGAACGCCAGCCAAAACCGCAAACCGCCAACGCCCCTTCAACCATCGGATCCAGGCCCAACAGTCCATCGATCTCCACTTCATTGATAGCCGAAGTTACGAAGGCACCGAGACCATTGAAGGTTGCCATCGTGTAGAAAGCCTGCGAAACATGCCCAGCATCCAGCGTTACTGCCCGATATGCTTTGGCGTGATTCCTGTACTTCCAGAAACTGCGACCAAAACGGCATGCAAGCACTATCACCACATGCGCGGATGCAAACCAGGACTGCCCTGCCAACAACCGCTCGCAGAACGCATCCAGGTCCATTGGTTGTTTGGACACAGGCGCCATCTCATGGGCGACAGAATGGTAGTGATAGAGCCCCCGTGGTAGACCGTCGACGTTTCGGGCGACGACGTAAGCTTCCAGCGGATGCAGGCCACCCGCCGAGGGAACATTCTTCTTCAAGAACCTGACACCCGGCTCGGTCTCAACGCATGCCTGGGCCTTCAGCACGTGCTGGAGCATCTGTGCCAGCAGCTCCAAGGACAACGATCTGCTTTGATCGAAATTTCGGCACGTTGCTCTGCGCGCCAACAGCTCTTCCATGGGACCGCTTTCGACTTCTGGCAGTGGCGTCGCCCCAGCTTGCCTAGCCGGTGCTTCTTCCGGTGGCCCCCCGAGCTTCCTCACCAGATCAGCAGCCGTCAGCATCTGCTTGCTCTCCATATCCGAAACGCTATCCACACCGCTCCAACGTGAATGCCGGTAATGGATGGCGGAAAGTGGCCACCAATGCCCCTCCCTGAGCCGCTGGTCAGCGTCTCGCGGCAAGGATGGCTCACCGTTATCGACCAGCAACAAACCCTTCTGCACCAGCTCCATTACCAGCGCCATCGATGCTTCGTCATCGGGCATGGGCTTCCATTGTTCGGCACTGCATGCAATCAGAAAAGTGCAGGCAGCACTTTCGATAGTACAGGCCTCATCCAAGTGCGCCGCCCGGACAACCAGGCTGTTCTCAACACGAATTCCAGTGCCGCCAGCAAGCAAGCTTTCAAAAGAGAAAGATACATCTTCTTCCGGGAAGACGGCCATGGCATGACAGCGGCGGAACTTTGTTTCTTTCATTTGCAAACCTTCAATTTAGCGAACTCGCCCAGCAAGATCAGCGTCGACCTGATCATGGATGTTGCCAGCAATGGCCGACCGATAGCCACCTGATAGCATCCCCCTTTGGTAACAACAATTGCCTAAAGTGCAAAGCTGATACGCCGCTATAGTTCCGGACCCACCCAACAAGAAAAAGATATGTCGACCGAGAAATCACCGCTCACAAAGGCACAAGCCATCGCCCTTCTTGATCTCCTGATCGAAGACTCCGCATTTCGCCAGGAGTTCCAGTCCAGACCAGCGGACGCACTTGCAAAAATCAGCGAGAAGGCAGCTGCCTCGGCTTCTGAATGTGCTGTTCCTGGCGAGCTCGCCGCCATCGAAGATCTCGCCTCCGCCAGGGACCGGCTGATTGATCACTTGACTACAACAGCGGTATTTTCTGTTCCGTTCTGCTTTGTCGATGGACGGACCAGCAACTGATCAGCGTTGGACTGAGACGTCGGGAGCTATCCGCGCCAACGCCTTGCAAGCATTGGGCGCGGGAGCTCCTTTGCTGTCAACAACGTTCAAGGCCTGCAGTGTGGAGCTACCTGCATACTCGGCATACGCGCGCCCACGGTGCGTTTTCAGCCACATTGATTCTCTGGCAAAACCGGCTTCGTCTCCGACATCCCGATATGCCGCTGCCAACGCACTGTGCACCTGGAAAAGTTCGCCACCATTGACCATCGCGAGAATCTTTGGCAACGCATCCCTTGCTCCACCCGACAAGCGCACCGCGTTCGCTTCAACCAAGGCTATCAATTCCGTCGCACGCGGATCGCGAATATCCAAGGCAACTCTTTCCAGAGCTCTGCGCTCCACATCAAAAGTATCGGCAAGGCCCATACGCTGCGCCGAGTAGATCAAGGCGGCAGCGTAGTACAGGCGCGGCCCACGATCGAGCTGTTGCGGCATTGCTGCCTTGTCGAGCAATGGCTTCAGCACCATCCTTATCTGGGCTGCGGAAACGCAACTTCCTGCTGCAGCGTGACTGGTGATTCGCACCACGGCCAAAACATCACACTCGGCAGTGTCATCACCGCATTGCAATGCTGCTGCATCCACACCTGCCAGCGCCTTGGAAAAGTGCGTCTCGTCGAGGGCGAGAGAAGTCCCCTCCAACCAGCCTCCCGGATTTCCCTGTGGCAGCTTGAGCAGGACTTCCCTGGCCTGTTCGAATTGGCCGCCCGCGGCCAGCGCGCCGACCAGATAGCGATTTCCACGCCCTTCTGCCAATACCATGGCCTCGCGCAGAGACAGCACCGCCTCCTCCTGTTTACCCTGCACCAGTTGCACCCGGCCATGCAGCAGCAATGCAGCACTGGGAAATTCAACCTGGGGAACATTGACGCGCTCCATCGCGCGCTCGGCTTCCGAATAGCGACCCAACGAAAGCGCCGCGAGCGCAAGATTCGCACTTGCCGCATGGTGATCCGGATACAGATCTGCCAGCATCTTCCACGCACGGAACGTGGTCACCTCGTTTCCGCCGTACAACTCGCTCTTCCAGGCATCCATGTAGAGGGCTTGTCGAGCGCTCAAGCGATCACGCAATCCCTCGGCGAGCGAAAACCTGCTTCGCGCCTCGTCCAACCGCGCGAGACTGACCAAAGAGCGCATCTGGCCCAGGTATGCCATCGCGAATTTCGGATCCAGCCGCGTTGCGACTTCGTAGTAGTCAAGGGACTTCTGCGCGTCCGCCTGCCCATAGGCCAGCTGCGCCGCTGCATATACGTGCAAGGCGTCCAAATTGCTGGTTGCTACCCGCGGCAAAGGTAGAGACGCCTGGCTCAACGCATCGGACCCCTCGCCAAGCCTCAAGCGAATAGCGGTGGCAACTTTATCCAAGGAATTCAGCGCCGAATCGAGCCCGCTGCCATCTGCATACTCGGAATACACAACCCTGCCAGTTCCGGGGTCGACAACATCCATGCTTACGCGCAGCTTTCCATGAACCTCCTGCACACTTGGCATGACCACGGCCCGCGCGCCATCTCGGATGGCAACTTCCTTGGCGGTAGCGCGATCCAGTGGCTGTGCTGGATCCTTGCGCATCTGCCGCAGGGTCTCACGCACTTTCAGGTCACTAACAACGTTCACATGTCGGGACTGCTCAAGACTGATGCGCAGCGCCTGTTGCAAGGCATCGTCCAACACCAGATTACCGGTCTGGTTGGTGAAATCCCCTATCACCACCCAATCCCGCTCGGCAAAAGCGATGGCTGGCTCCGGACGCACCAATACCCACGCAACTGCGCCCACAGCAACCACCAGCAGCAACTCGGCAACCAGCGCCGCCGGCCGCCGCCATAGCGGTAGACGCCGCCACGCCTTGTTGGAACGGGCCGGCATGCGCAGTGGAGCGCTGCCCGTTGTGCCCACTTCAAATACTTCCTGCGGTGTCGGCAGGCCTTTGAAGTACCAGCGGCCGTGTGACTTCCATTGCAGGTTCGCACCGCGTTCGCCCAGCTCACGCTGGCTTGGCCGCAACAACGCTTCGGCCACTGACGACAGCAGAATCTGATTCGGTCGCGCCAACGCCATCAGGCGGGCGGCGGTTGGCTTGGCCACGCCTTCCACATCCACCGGCTTGGCGCCAGCAGCAACCGCATGCTCATCGTTGCGCCAGAACAGTACGTCACCTACATGGATACCTATACGCGCCTGCAGCGGCAGCTTGCGCTCATTGCCGATTTCAGTCAGCGCATCCAGGTAGTCCAAGGCAAAACCCAGACCCTGGGCAGGCACGTCGAACAGCAGGAACATGCCATCGGAGCGATCGATCAGACGTCCCTTCCAACGCTGCAACAGCTGCAGCGCACGCACGTCCAGGGTGCGGAACAGCTCAGCAGCTGCCGCATCGCCAATCCGTGCCGTCAGTTCCACCGAGTCACAAAGATCGGTGAGCACCAGCGTCTTGAGCTGGCGATCTGACGAGAGCGCGCCGGTCTCGCTGCTCATGCGTTATGCCGGGCTAGCCGTGGTCACCGGACTGCTCCAGGTACCACTGTGCGCGATTGCCACCTTCGCGCTTTGCCAGGTACAGCGCTTGATCAGCGCGCGAATAGGCATCGTTCCAATGGTGCTCCTCATCGATCAACACCATGCCAACGCTCAGCGAGCAGGCACCGACCGTTGCACCGGGATAGGCGATCAGATGGCGCATCGCCTCCAGCACGAACTCGGCAGTGCGCGGCAGACTCTGCGCGTCGGCTTTCATCAGCAATACGCAGAACTCGTCGCCACCAAGACGGCAGGCGATATCGTCCTTGCCGGTCACCGACGCAAGAATGCGGCCGAAGCACTGTAGGGCGTGGTCACCAGCAAGGTGACCGTAAGAGTCATTCAGACCCTTGAAGTCATCGCAATCGAGAAGCAACAGGCCTTGCGGTCGATGACCGGAGCGATGTGACTTCTGCAGGTAGGCAGTAAGCGCACGTCGGTTGCTGAGCCCGGTCAGGTCATCGCTGTAGACCAGCTCGCGGGTATGGTGCAACTCATGGTTTGCGCTGTACAGATTGCCCAATGCGGTTTCCAGCTCGTGGTTACGACGGCTGAGCTGGGCAATCAGGCGCTGTTCGCTGGAGACCACCCGCGACAGGGTGCGGCGCAGGAAAAACACCACCATCGCTGGATCCTGATCGATCAGGCGGTGGAAATTGGCATGGGTGATTTCCAGCAGCACGCTGTCGCAGTTGGCGCGCGCATCGCAGGAGCGCGGATGGCGCTCGATCAACAGCCCGAGTTCACCAAAGAAGTCGTTGCTGCCCATGGGCTTGGGCGCCAGACCGGCACCGAAGTCCAGGCTGACGGTACCGCTGACAATGATGAACATCGAGCTGCCCAGATCGCCACGGCGAAACAGCGCTTCGTCGGCCTGCAGCGTGCGGCGGACGCCGTACTGGGCAAACAGCGCAAATTCCACCGGTGACAATTGCGCACGCAGCACCGCGCTTCCCGCCGACGTAGCGACGGAAAGTTCAGACTCCAGTGCCAAACCCCCTGTTCCCATGCCGCTCATTCCCTGCCTCATGGACTGCTCGTCCATAGTCAGACGAGTAATCTCGCGAGCCTATCACCAAAATTATCGGTTATGTGATCCCCCACACCGTTTGATGCTGGATCATGCTCAAAAAAAAGAAGGGGCTCGTAAGAGCCCCTTTTGAAACGCCCTGGTCAGCGCCCTCAGGCAGCTACTTCAGCCTGAAACTGCTCCTCTTCGGTGGAACCAGTCAGCGCGGTCACGCTGGAGGCACCGCCCTGGATCACCGTGGTCACATCGTCGAAGTAGCCAGCGCCCACCTCCTGCTGGTGCGAGACGAAGGTGTAACCCTTGTCACGGGCGGCGAATTCCGGCTCTTGCACCTGCTCCACGTAGTGGCGCATGCCTTCGCCACGGGCATAGTCGTGGGCAAACTTGAAGGTATTGAACCAGTTGATGTGGATGCCGGCCAGAGTGATGAACTGGTACTTGTAGCCCAGCGCAGCCAGCTCGTCCTGGAACCTGGCAATGGTCTTGTCGTCCAGGTTCTTCTTCCAGTTGAACGAGGGCGAGCAGTTGTAGGACAGCAGCTTGCCGGGGCTGGCGGCGTGCACGGCCTGGGCGAACTCGCGGGCGAAGCCCAGGTCCGGGGTGCCGGTCTCACACCACACCAGGTCGGCATGCGGTGCATAGGCAACGCCGCGGCTGATCGCCTGCTCCAGGCCGTTCTTGACCTTGTAGAAGCCCTCGGCGGTGCGCTGGCCGGTGATGAACGGGGCGTCGTTGGGGTCGAAGTCGCTGGTCAGCAGGTTGGCGGCCTCGGCATCGGTACGCGCCAGCACGATGGTCGGCACGCCCAGCACATCTGCCGCCAGGCGCGCGGCGGACAGCTTCTGGATCGCCTCCTGGGTCGGCACCAACACCTTGCCACCCATGTGGCCACACTTCTTCACCGCTGCCAGCTGGTCCTCGAAATGCACCGCGGCGGCACCGGCGATGATCATGTTCTTCATCAGCTCGTAGGCGTTCAAAACGCCACCGAAGCCGGCCTCGCCATCAGCAACGATGGGCAGGAAGAAGTCGATCGCATCTTCGGCCTTGACCTTGCCGTCGATGATGTTCTTCCACTGGATCTCATCGGCGCGCTGGAAGGTGTTGTTGATGCGGCGGACCATGGTCGGCACCGAGTCGTAGGCGTATAGCGACTGGTCCGGGTACATGGTTTCGGAGGTGTTGCCATCGGCAGCCACCTGCCAACCGGACAGGTATACCGCTTCCAGCCCGGCCTTGGCCTGCTGCATGGCCTGGCCGGCGCTGATCGCACCGAAGGCATTGACGTAGCCCTTCTTCGAGCCGCCATTGACCAGTTCCCACAGGCGCTCGGCACCGCGCTTGGCCAAGGTGTACTCCGGCTGCACGCTGCCACGCAGGCGCACCACGTCGGCGGCGCTGTAAGTGCGCTTCAAACCCTTCCAACGCGGGTTGGTGTCCCAGTCCTGTTGCAGGGCGGCGATCTGTTGCTGGTAGCTGCTCATCGTTTCGTCCTCAAAGTGGTGCGTACGTAAGGGGAAGGGTCAATCGATCTGCCGGTAGGCAGGCAAGGTCAGGAAGTCGGTCAGCTCGTCGGCGCGGCTGAGCTGGTCAAGCAGGCCGATGGCCTGGGTGATGCGGCTGCCACCGGGCAGTGCGGAGGTGTCGCCAAGGCGCGCCGGAAGCGCGCGCAGGGTGCTGGCCAGCAGCGCGAAATCAATCGCGGTGCCGTCGTCCAGATGCTGGTTGCCGGCATGCAGCCACTGCCAGATCTGGCTGCGGCTGATCTCGGCGGTGGCGGCGTCTTCCATCAGGTTGTGGATGGGCACGCAGCCGTTGCCGTCCAGCCAGGCGGCCAGGTAACGCACGCAGACTTCGACGTTGTTCTCGAAGCCGGCACGGGTAACGGTGCCGCTGCACGGCGCGATCAGTTCGTCGCGGCTGGCCTGCACATCACGGCGCAGCAGGTGGTGCTGGTTGGGACCGGACATATGCTCATCGAAGATGGCGCGCGCCACCGGGATCAGCGCCGGGTGCGCCACCCAGGTGCCATCGTGGCCAGCAGTGACTTCGCGCAACTTGTCGGCGCGCACCCGTGCCATCGCCTGCTCGTTGGCGGCGGCATCGTTGT
Source organism: Stenotrophomonas sp. STEN035 (assembly GCF_056759935.1). NCBI lineage: Bacteria > Pseudomonadati > Pseudomonadota > Gammaproteobacteria > Lysobacterales > Lysobacteraceae > Stenotrophomonas > Stenotrophomonas sp. STEN035. The sequence goes on along the minus strand of NZ_JBRRDY010000044.1, from coordinate 12,286 downwards.
TGATCGGAATCTGCGCGGCCATGCCGCCCATTGCATGTGCACCACGGCGATGACAGGTCTTGATCAGCAGTTCCGAATAGGCCTTCAGGAACGGCTGGGTCATGGTCACCTGACCGCGCTCGGGCAACACCTTGTCGGCGTGGCGGCGGAAGGTCTTCAGATAGGAAAAGATGTAGTCCCAGCGCCCACAGTTCAGGCCGACGATGCGATCGCGCAGCACGTACAGGATCTCGTCCATCTCGAACACCGCCGGCAGTGTCTCGATCAGTACGGTGACCTTGATCTGCCCATGCGGCAGGCACAGCATGCCTTCGATGTGCGACAGCGCGGTCTCCCACAGCGCCGCCTCTTCCATCGACTGCAGCTTGGGCAGGTAGAAATACGGGCCGCGGTCCTTGTCCATCAAGGTCTGAGCGTTGTGGAAGGCGAACAGCGCCGCATCGAACAGGCCACCGGCAATCGGCTGGCCATCGACCAGCACGTGCTTCTCGTCCAGGTGCCAGCCACGCGGGCGCACGATCAGCACCGCCTGTTCATCGGCCGGGCGCAGCGTGTAGTGCTTGCCCGGGCCCTTGGCGGTGGCCGGCGCGGTGAAATCCAGATCGCCGCGCACCGCCGCCTTCATCGTCTGCTGGCCAGCCAGCACATTGCGCCAGGTCGGCGAGGTCGAATCCTCGAAGTCGGCCATGAACACCTTGGCGCCGGAGTTCAGCGCGTTGATGACCATCTTCGGGTCGGTCGGGCCGGTGATCTCGACGCGGCGGTCCTGCAGCGCGGCCGGGATCGCTGCCACGCTCCAGTCCTCCTCGCGGATGGCACGGGTGTCGGCCCGGAAATCCGGCAGGCCGCCCTGGTCGAAGAAGGCCTGGCGCTCGCGGCGGGCGGCCAGCCGTGCCTGCCGGCCCGGCTCGACCGCACGGTGCAGTGATACGAGCAGGCCCAGCACGCCGGCCGGCAGCAGCGCGGACTGGCCGGCCAGCTGGGTGGTCAGGGTGATGCCCGGGGTCGGGCGGGGGGCGGACTGCGGGGTAGCGACTGCGTGGGCGACGGCGGACATCGGAGGTACCTGCGTATGTCGGGGACTCCAACGTGCAGCCGCAGGTAGGTATTTAACAAAACAGTTTTTGCAATGTTATCTATAAGTTGTGCTAATACTTGCTTCAAGATGCCAACCAAGCCGCCCGTAACCCCGCGTTTTTCCTACAAGTCTGATCGACTCAAGCCGCTGCGGGCATTCCTGCAGACGGTGCGACTGGGTTCGGTTTCGCGTGCTTCGGAAGCGCTTTTTGTCAGCCAACCGGCGGTGAGCCTGCAGCTGCAGGCGCTGGAGCGGGAGCTGGGGGTGGTGTTGTTCGAGCGCAGCGGGCGTCGTCTGGTGCCTACCCGCGAGGGTCAGCTGCTGTACGACATGGCGCAGCCGCTGGTGGAAAGCCTGGACGGACTGCTGCCGCGCTTCCGCGAGAAGGTCAGCGGGCTGGATGCGGGCGAACTCAATATCGCCGCAAATTCGTCGACCATCCTGTATCTCCTACCGAAGATCGTCGAAAACTTCCGCAGGCTGCATCCGGACGTGCGCCTGACCCTGCACAACGCCATCAGCGCCGACGGCACCGACCTGCTGCGCAGCGACGCCGCCGATCTGGCCATCGGCTCGATGATGGATGTGCCGGCCGACCTCAGCTACGCGCCGGCCTACCGTTTCGAGCAGGTGCTGATCACCCCGCCCGACCACCCCTTGGCGAAGAAGAAAAACCTAAGCCTGGAAGACCTGTCGCCGTGGCCGCTGATCCTGCCGCCGCGCCGGCAGATCACCTGGCGGCTGGTTGACCTGGTGTTCCAGCAGCACCGCGTGCCGTATACGGTGGCGCTGGAAGTGGGCGGCTGGGAGGTGATCAAGCAGTACGTGGCGATGGGCATGGGCATCAGCATCGTCACCGCCCTGTGCCTGAACGACGGTGACCGCGACAAGCTGGCAACGCGGGCGATGAGCGACTACTTCCCCTCGCGTAGTTATGGCGTGGTGGTGCGGCGGGGCAAAGTGTTATCGCCGCAGGCCAGGGCGTTTGTTGAACTGATCCAGCCGGATCTGTTTGCGCCGCGGCAGTACGACGATACGGGGCATTCGGAGCGGTAAGGCTTGCGCTTGTTTGCTTTGAGCTCTTTTGCTTTGGGCTCTTTTGCCTCCGCCTTTCTGCCGTCATTCCCGCGCAGGCGGGGTTTTCAACCAACGTATGTTGGGTCATCGCTCTTGCCTTTGCTCCAGCCTTTGCTCCTACCTGACACACTACGTAAAGAGCGATTCCCGCCTGCGCGGGAATGACGAGCCAGCTAGAAGCTTGCCCTCACCCCAACCCCTCTCCCGCAAGCGGGAGAGGGGCTTGAGCAAAAGCTTGAGCAGGCGCTTTGCGCCTCAGCAATCACAGCCCTTCCAACCCGGCTGCTTGCTGGTCTGACCGATGCCCGGATTGAAGGTATTGCTCGGGTCCAGCTGCTGGTAGAACTGCGCCAGCGCTGGCTTGGCCGGATACAGATGACCGACATTATGTTCGGCCGGGTACTCGGCACCGCGCTCGTCGAGCAGTTTCCACATGGCGTGTTCGATCGCCATCGGGTCTTCGCCCTTGCGTGCAATGTAGTCCTGATGGAACACATGGCACAGGAAGTGGCCGTAATAGAGCTTGTGCAGCAAGCGCGCGTCCAGCTCGGCCGGCAGCTGCTCGAACCAGTCGCGGTCGTCGCGGCGCAGGGCGATATCCAGTGCGACGATGTCCTGCACCTGCGCGCGATGTACTTCGCGGTAGCGCACCGCCGCGCCGGCCACTGCGAACCGGTGCAGGAAGGCTTTGCGACCTTCGTCCGGCGTGCAGTGGAAGTAGTCACCTTCATGCCCGGCGAAGAAAGCGCGCAACCACTGCTCGGTCGCTGCCGCATCCTGTGCGGAAACCTTGACCAGCAAATGGTGCTCATAGCGCTGGCGGAACTCGCCCATGCGCTTGGGCAGATGCGAAGGCAACAGTCCGGTCAGCAGCTGCATCGCGTGATCGGTCACGCCACGCAGGCCCAGTCGCTCGAACCAGCCATCAACCCGGCTCTTCAAGGCGAATGCGGCCGGTACCCGTGCCGTGCCCAGCTTGTCGATCAGCAGGAAGGTGTCCTTGCCGTAGCGCTCACCGATGTCATAGGCGACGCGGTGGATGTATTCACCGGAGATCGGCAGGCGCTCGAAGCCGGTCAACAGCTGGCGGCGGATCGCGGTAAGGCTTTCGGTGCTGTTGCTGCCGATATAGAACACCTCGGCCGCTTCCTTGGCGAAGGTGTCCAGGCGCACCGCGAATACGGCCAGCTTGCCAGCCGAACCCGCGGCTTCGTAATGACGGCTGGGGTCGGCGTTGAAACGCGCGGGCGTTGCCGCGTCCACCTGCCGTACCTGCTCGGCATAGCGCGGATCGGAACCGGCGCGCTCACCATCAACGCGCACATCGGCGGGCTGGTAGTCGCCGGCCTGCAGGCGCTGCAGGATTTCTTCCGGCGTGTCGCCCAGGGCAATGCCAAGATGGTTCACCAGCTGCAGGTGGCCTTCGCCATCCACCTGCGCGTACAACGCCATCTCGGTGTAGGCCGGACCACGCCGCACCAGCGAGCCACCGGAGTTGTTGCAGACACCGCCCAGCACCGAGGCACCGATGCATGAGGAACCGATCACCGAATGCGGCTCGCGCCCAAGCGGCGCCAAGGTCTGTTCGAGTCGGTCCAAGGTTGCGCCGGGCAGGCACAGCACCTGCCGCCCTTCATCGAGCAACTGCACGCCGGTCAGCCGAAGCGTGCTGATCAATACGATCGGCCGACCATAGTCGTTGCCATCCGGCGTCGAGCCACCGGTCAAACCGGTATTGGCCGCCTGCAGGATGATCGCCGCCCCGCCCTGCACTGCCGCCTGCAAGGCGCGCCACATCTCCAGCAAGCTTCCCGGACGCACCACCGCCAGCACAGCGCCATCGCCGAAACGGTAGCCCTTGCGGAAGCGACGTGTTGCCTTGTCGCCCGTCAGCACATGGGCGTCACCAACGGCGCTGCGCAGCTGCGCCAACAGTGCTTCGTTCGCACTCATGCCAGGTTGACCAGCGAGTCGCGGCTGATATCGGCAATGCGACGTGCGCCAGTCAGCGTCATCGCCACACGCATTTCCTTGGCGATCAGGTCCAGCAGATTGGCCACGCCAGCCTCGCCCTGTGCGGCAAGCGCGTAGACGAAGGCACGGCCGAGCAGCACGCTGTCAGCGCCGAGTGCGAGCATGCGCACCACGTCCAGGCCGGTGCGGATGCCCGAGTCGGCGAGGATCTTCAGATCACCCTGCACTGCATCGGCAATCGCCGGCAGCGCGCGTGCGGTGGACAGCACGCCATCGAGCTGGCGACCGCCATGATTGGAGACGACGATGCCATCGGCGCCAAAGCGCACCGCATCGCGGGCATCGTCCGGATCAAGAATACCCTTGATCACCATCGGCCCCTTCCAGAACTCGCGGATCCATTCCAGGTCCTTCCACGAAATCGACGGGTCGAAATTGTTGCCCAGCCACCCGATGTAATCCTCCAGCCCGGTCGGGCTGCCGCGATAGGCGGAGATGTTGCCAAGATCATGCGGACGGCCGAACAGGCCAACGTCCCAGGCCCAACGCGGATGGGTCATCGCCTGGCCGATGCGGCGCATGCCGGCATTTGGACCGCTCATGCCCGAGTGCGCATCGCGGTAGCGCGCGCCCGGCACCGGCATGTCGACGGTGAACACCAGCGTGGTGACGCCGGCGGCCTGCGCGCGCTCCAATGCGTTGCGCATGAAGCCGCGGTCGCGCAGTACATACAGCTGGAACCACATCGGTCGTTTGATCGCCGGCGCCACTTCCTCGATCGGACACACCGACACCGTCGACAGCGTGAATGGAATGCCGCGGCTGTCCGCCGCACGCGCCGCCTGCACTTCACCGCGACGCGCATACATGCCGGTCAGGCCGACCGGTGCCAGTGCAACCGGCATCGCCAGCGTCTCGCCGAACAGCTCGGTTTCCAGGCTGAGCTCGGACATGTCGCGCAGGATGCGCTGGCGCAGCGCGATGTCGGACAGGTCGGAAACATTACGTTTGAGCGTGTGTTCGGCATACGCGCCGCCATCGATGTAGTGGAACAGGAACGGCGGCAGACGACGCTGCGCGGCCGCACGGTAATCGGTGGAGGCGGAGATGATCATGGGTCAACCGTGGGGGGAAGGAAGCCGCGAAGCGCGAGCACGCCGCGCTTCGTCTTCATCGAGCGTGCGCAGCGTCGTGTGCACGAACTCAAGATGGGTATGCGCTGCGGCACGCGCACGCTCGGGGTCGCCGGCCAGTACCGCATCCATCATTTCGCGGTGCTGGTCGGACAAGGGGGAAAACGTCGTCGATGCGGTGTAAAGCTTTTCGCGGCTCTGCGAGATATTTGTCTGCAGCAGCTCGAACAGGCCGCGCATCACCTGCAGCAGCACCAGATTGTGCGAGGCCTCGGCGATGGACAGATGGAAGGCGGCGTCGGCGCGCGCTTCGCCGGCCGGATCGTCCTTGCCATGCGCGTCCATCATGGTCTGGAAGGCCTGCGCGATGCGTGCGCGGTCGTCATCGGTAGCCCGCAACGCGGCATGCCAGGCGGTTGCGCCTTCCAGCGCATGGCGGATTTCCAGCACATCGAAGCGGTATTCCGGATCGCCCTGGAACAGCGGCAGGTACGGCACCAGCGGCTCATCCAGGGCCTGCCGCGCACGTGCAGCCGGCTCGGCCACATAGGTGCCGCCGCCAACCCGCGCCACCAGCAGGCCCTGGCTGCCAAGCTGGGCAATCGCCTCTCGCAGCGCCGTGCGCGAGACCCCGAGCTGCACCGCCAGTGCGCGCTCGGAAGGCAGCCGGTCACCCGGCTGCAGTTGTTGTTCGTCCACCAGCACGCGCAGCTGCGCGGCCACCTTGTCGGAAATACGTTGCGTACTCATGCCGACATTGTGGCCCGAAGCTGCACTGCGTTGGCGGATGCGCGCGGCCATGGCTCAGGGAATCATCCAGGTCAGCCAATAGGCCTGCGCGGTGGTGATCAGGCCGACCATTACCGTGAAGATAAGGCTGTGCTTGACGGTGAAGCGGAACAGGTCCGATTCCTTGCCGGCCAGGCCCACCGCCGCACAGGCGATGGCGATGGACTGCGGCGAGATCATCTTGCCGGTGACGCCGCCGGTGGTATTGGCCGCAACCAGCAACACCTCGGACACACCGATCTGCTGCGCGGTGGTCGCCTGCAAGGCCGAGAACAAGGCATTGGACGAGGTGTCCGAACCGGTCAGGAACACGCCCAGCCAGCCGAGGAACGGCGAGAAGAAGGTGAAGGCCTTGCCGGTATGCGCAAGCGCCAGCGCCAACGTCGCCGACAGCCCGGAGTAGTTGGCGATGAAGGCGAAGGCCAGCACCATCCCGATCGAGTAGATCGGCATCTTCAGTTCATTGACGGTCTCGGCGAAGGTGCGCACCGCCGCACGTACCGGCATGCGCAGGAAGATGATGGCGATCACCGCCGCCAGCATGATCGCGGTACCGGTGGCCGAGAACGCGTCGAACTTGTACACGGCCTCGTAGGCAGTGGGCGCGTTCACGATCGGCGGCATCTTCTGCACCAGCTGGTCCAGGCCCGGCACCGGCAGCTTCAGCACCCAGCTCTCCAGCGGGCCACCGGCAGCGAACAAGGCCTTGAACGGCTTGATGCTCCACAGCGTGACCATCGCGGTGAGGATCAGGAACGGCGACCACGCCTTGGTGATCTGGCCGGCGCTGTAACGCGGTGCGCTCGATGCCTGCGCGGCAGCGTCGGCACTGGCCTCGGTTTCGAAGCGGAAGATGCGCTTTGGCTGCCAGCGGCGCAGGAACAGCGTCAGGCATACCAGCGATGCCAGCGACGCAGTGATGTCCGGCAGTTCGGGGCCGATGAAGTTGGAGGTCAGGTACTGCGCGATGGCGAAGGAACCACCGGCAATCAGCACCGCCGGCCAGGTTTCCTTGATACCGCGCCAGCCATCCATGATGGCCATGATCCAGAACAGCACGATGATGGTCAGGAATGGCAGCTGGCGGCCGGCCATCTGCCCGATCTCGAACGCATCCAGTCCGGTGACCTGGCCGGCGACGATGATCGGAATACCCATCGCACCGAAGGCCACCGGCGCGGTGTTGACGATCAGGCACAGGCCAGCCGCATACAACGGCTTGAAGCCCAGCCCGACCAGCAACGCGGCGGTGATCGCCACCGGCGCGCCGAAACCTGCGGCACCTTCGAGAAATGCACCAAAGGCGAAGCCGACCATCAGCATCTGCAGGCGCTGGTCTTCGGTCACCGACAGGATCGAGGCGCGGATGATCGCGAACTGCCCGGTCTTGACCGACACCTTGTACAGGAACACCGCGCCGATGATGATCCAGGCAATCGGCCACAACCCGTACAGGAAGCCGAACCCGGCTGCGCCCAAAGCCTGCGACACCGGCATGCGATAGAACAGCAGTGCAACGGCCAGCGCGATGGCGACGGTGATGGTGCCGGCCAGCCAGCCCTTCATGCGCAGCACGGCCAGGGCAACGAAGAAGAAAGCGATCGGCAACAGCGCGATCAGGCTGGACAGCCAGAGGTTGCCAGCGGGGTCGTACAGTTGTTCCCAGGGCTGCATGCAGGTTCTCGTCAAAGGCGAAAGGCGGCCCACCCGCAGGTGGCGTGGCGGTGGTCGCGAACACTGGTATTACCAATATTCAATCAGTCCGACCAACGAACCGCGATTGAATCGCCGTTGCCGCGAAGATCCTATTAGACCATAGGGTTAGTGAAGGCGATTGGTAATACCAATGCGCGGATTCTGTAGGAGCGGCGTAAGCCGCGAAGCCGATATCAGTACGGCCACCCATCCACTTGCCATTGCATCCATGCAGCTTGCCGGCACCGTCAGCTTCGCGGCTTACGCCGCTCCTACAAAAAAAGCCAAAAACAAAGGCAAAAAAAAACGGCACGTCTCCGTGCCGGTTTTTCTTCTTAGCCATAGCCGCTTACAAACGCCGCCACTCCGGCCCTTCCCCGCGTCGCCAATACACCGCCACCGCCTTGCCATAGACCGTATCGGCATCCACCAAACCGAAGAAGCGCCCATCAAAACTGTTGCCGCGATGGTCACCCACCACCAGCAGCTTGCCGGCCGGAATGGTGATGCCATTGATGTCCGGGCCACCGCCATCACTCAGATCCAGCTGCACCTGCTTGTTGCCGAACAGCTCACGCGCCACGGCCTGGCGCAGCGGCTGCTCGTTGATGGACAGATAGCCGGCATGCAGCTCCACACGATCACCAGCCACGGCTACCACCCGCTTGATCAAGCGCGTGCCGTCAGCCGGCGAATCAAATATCGCCACATCACCACGTTGCGGCGCCTGCCCGACCAGCAGCTGTACATCGGTGAAGGGCAGGCGCAGGCCGTACGCGCGCATGTCCACTACCACCCGGTCACCTGGCTGCAGGGTCGGCTGCATCGAGCCGCTGGGCACCTGGTAGTGATTGGCCAGGCTGTCGCGGGCGGCGAACAGCAGCAGCAACATCACCGCCAAGGGCAGGGCTTCGCGGCGCATCCACTGCACTACGGGATGGGGCGATGCAACTGACGCGGTCTCATTCATGGCTGATCACCAATTCCGGGGTCAAACCGAACTGACCGCCAAGGCCGGGCGAAGTTCCCATAGCCCCAGAACATGAGGCGCGGACTTTTGCTACGCAGACTTTACGCCGCCGCGCCCACCCACCATGGCGATTTGATGCAACAGCCGCGCATCGTGGCACCACCGCGCCGCATGGCGCTTGAACGTGGTGCTACATGAGCGTTTTACTGATCCGGCATACCCGCAACCCCGCAATGCCGGATGCGTCCTTTCTGCCTGCACAACTCGCCGGACAGCCGCTGCAATGCCTGCACTGCGGCTCGTTGCCGGCGCTGGCCCAGTGTCTGCATAACGCGCGTCAGCAGGCGCCGGACTGGGTACTGATTGAAAACAGCGCCACCGACGATACGCAATGGGCGCTGCACGGCCGCAGCGTGTGCAATGCCCTGGACGCCCTGCCGGCGCCGTATATCGAAATCGCCAGCAATGATGCCGATACGCTGGAGACCCATCTGCATCCGCACCACGCCGCAACTGCGGTGGTGGTCTGCAGTACTGGCACCGATGAGGCGCGGCGCTTGTCGCTTGCGATTACCACCCGTCTGCTCAGCAACGGACAAGGTGGTTGAGTCATGGCGATCTTCATCGTGCGTGGGCCCGATGCCTGTGATGCACTCCTGCAGGCTGCTGTGCCGCTGCCAAGCCCGGTCATGAATGCATTGGTGCATCGCGCACTCGATGTCGGCATCAGCGTGGCGCAACGCAACTGCCGCTCAGAGCAGGAACTGTTGGACTCGCTATGCGCTGCCGACCACAACCCGGACGACGTGATCCTGCTCGCACCGGCAGCCTGCGTGCAAAGCGTTCGCCTGCAACGGTTGCTTCCGCGCCTGCGCAATGCCTACGTGGAAGTTCACGAGGACGCCAGCGACGCACCACAGTCCTGCCTGCCGGAGCATCTTGGCCGTCGTCTTGGCATCGCCCAGGGCTACTGTGCGCAAAGCTATGTGCTGGCCTTGGAACTGGCGCTGGAGCACCTGTGCTGCAGCGATGTCGGTGATCGCGTGCACGTAGGCACCTGAGATGGATGCGCATCGCTACATCGTCGGTTATGAGATCTATCTCGATGGCCACCCGTTCTGGTGGGGGCATCTGGCATTGCGCCTGGATGAGGGCGATCCGATGTTGCTGCAGCCGCAAGCGCTGCTGGACCATGTGTGCGCGATAGCCGCAAAGCGACATGATGTGGCTGCGGCGCAGGTGCGGTTGAAGATGATCAGCCGCGTATAGCAAGCCGCCTTGCCCGCGATCTGGTGCGGGCAAGGCGTTCGTTCGATCATTTCCAGATACAGGTCTACCGGGCCAGCCAGGTGACCTTCAAGCAACAGGTGCCGCGGGCAGGATCAGTTGCGTGACTTACGCCGCGCCCATAACCCTGTCTTCCAACCAGCCACCCATGCCGAGCAGGGCTCGGCGCTGTCTTCAATCATCGTCACTGTCGGAATCGCCGCCGCGGCCGTAGTGCGACGAGCCAGCGCCTTCCACATAGTCGCCGAACGAGCTGTTTCCGAAGACTGCACTGAAGATTGCCAAGCCGATGAAATAGATCACCGGGCTTGCAATCAGCGACGCAAGCATTGGAATCAAACCACCAACGATCCTGCCCCGGGTCATCACCACGATAGCCAGAACGAAAGCGACCAGGTTCAGCGGCCAGCCTGCAAATAAGCCAACCCCAGGAACTGGCAGCAGAAACAACAACCAGCCAACAACAAGGCAAATCCACGTCGCTTTGACGGGTGCGGAGCGTGTTTTATCTACTGCAGTACTCATCAAGATTCCTTTCTGGGTAGGTTGTTCCATGCGGCTGCATGCGCAAGACTGAAGTCGGCCGATTGCGGCGCCTGTCACTACATCACGCTGGACCGGATCGGATACACCACCTCGCTCGCCGACGGGCTCTACGGCCGTGGCGTTCGATCTGTTCCAGGCAACAATCGGCTTGCGCGAGTATGCCAGTGAACTTGCGATGTTCCACAACCGGCAACGCCTCGGCCTGCCATGCGCGGCCTGCTTTCATTGGCTGGCGCGGCCCAATAGAATCTTTCAGCCCTGCTTGTGCACGGCAGGATGACCCGACGGTTGTTTTTCCCTCGAACTGCAGACAGCCAAGTCCACATGCCTCTACTCAACGGTTTCACGCTGGGCCAGGAATTCGATATCGAGACGGAACTGGTGCAGGCATGTTCGGAAGAGCCCAACCACATCCTGGAACAGCTGGTTTTCAGCTCGGAACTGGACTTCGAACCCTGCCGTGAGCGACTGGAGAAGGTGCTCTCGCTTCGTTACGGACCATCTGCAGCGCCCATGCTGAGCGTTAACGGAGAAGTTTCCGTGGCCTGCTATACCTTCGCAAAGGATGCCACACGGGTCACCGCGCAGATCTCCTGCGAAGGGCCGAACTATCGCTGCCATGGCTTCATCCATGCCACTACTTGCTGGAAGCCCGATTCAAGTTCCTGATTCGCTATCATCGGCAAGCGGGCAGGTGCACGCCTGCATGAAGCACGCACTCGAATCACAAGGACGATCTCTGACATGAATAGTCATTCCATGCTGCTCTGGTTGCTGCTTGCCGTTACCCCGACCGCTGCGGCCGATACCCCAGATGAGGCTGCCACATTGGCCATCGTCACCGCCGGCCACTGGCAGTCTGGGCAACAGCAAGGGGTTTATCGGGTGCGTCTGGAGAATGTTGGGTTCGAGCACGTTTCCTGCCGCGTCTGGATTGAATGGCTGAGCGCACCGGCACCTGGGAAACCCTTCGCGACAGTTGCAAGGCTGCCATTGACTGAAGCATCAGACAGCTTCTGGGCATGTCCCAACCGAAGCGGCACCGTCGTGCTGAGCGACGCAGCGTTGCAGCTCAATCTGGTTCATGCCTATTCGCTGGAGCCGCGAGTGTTCAATGTGGCGCTGGGTGTGCCGGGGTACTACCAGTTGCAGACCGAAGGGAATACAGCACCGTGACGAACGGAATCTCCCGCGCTTTCACCCTGACGACGAGCACTTCGCGCTTCATCGATCGCAGCCTGTTGTTGCTGGGAGTACTGCTGCTTGGCGCATGTGCAACCCGCCCCGGCCCGTTGGGCGAATTGTCCAACATCGTGATTACCGGCAGCGGTGTCGACAGTGAGCGCGATGCGCTTCTGTGTGATGGATTCAAACCTGATCCGCAGCAGCTGCGTGTGTTCTTCCGCCATGCCGTGTTGATCACCCCGCGGCAGGAACATGATTTTTTCCTGCATGGTCCCTGTTATGTGCGCGGCACGCTCACCACCCGCTATGAGCGCTGGCATTGGGAGCTGCGCAATGGCGGCACTGCGCGGGTTACTTCCGCTGCGGGTGACGACTCTTTTCTGCTCGCTGATCCACGCGAGGAATCATCGCTTGGCGATGAATGAGACCTGCACTGTCCTGTAGTGGGGGGGCCCGGGCGGCGGGGCCGCGGCGCCGGCTCCAGCCCCCCCCGGCCGCCGCGCGCGCGGGGCGCGTCTCGCCCCCCCCGGAGGTGGGCCCGCCGGGGGGGTG
>NZ_JBRRDY010000043.1:0-36976 GCF_056759935.1 Stenotrophomonas sp. STEN035 | reverse complement strand
GCTCGGCATGGGCTCTACCGGTAAGGCCTCTGCCGAGCATGGCTCGGCACTACCAAAACAACAAAGGCCCGGATCGCTCCGGGCCTCTGCTTTTGCTCCACCTGTAGAGCCGAGCCATGCTCGGCTTGGGCTCTACCGGTAAGGCTTCTGCCGAGCATGGCTCGGCACTACCAAACCAGAACCGCCTACTTGTTCGGCGCAAACGCCAAGGTGCGACGGGTGGTGGTCGGGCTGCTGATCGGCTCGAACTTCCAGCGCTTCACCGCATTCAAGGCTTCGCGGTCGAAGGTACGTGCCGGGGTGGCGCGCAGTACGCGGGCGTCGGTGACCGAGCCGTCGGTGCCGATGCTCAGCTCCACCAACACTTCGCCGGAGGTGCCTGAACGCAACGCGTCGGCCGGGTAACGCGGGGCCGGGGTGCTGACTGCACGCAGCGTCGGTGCTGCAGCCGGCTTGGGCGCGGCGGCCTGCTGGGCGGCCGCCTGCGCCGCGCTGCGCTGCTCGGCTTCGCGGCGGGTGGCGGCCTGGCGCTCGGCTTCCTGACGCTCGCTGTCCTTGCGCGCGGCTTCCTGCTTTGCTGCCAGCTGCTGCGCGGCGGTGGCTTCGGCGGCCTGCTGCTGGGCCAGGCGCTGCTGCTCGACCTGCTGCTTGGCGCGGGTCTCGGCGTCCTTCTTGGCCTTGTCGGCTTCTTCGACGGTGCGGCGTTCGGCAACCTGCATGCTGCCGGTGACGCCCTGCTTCAGGCGCGGCAGCGCCGGCGCGGTCGGGTCTACCTTTTCCACCAGTGCGATCAGGCGCTGGGTTTCGGTGAAGTCTTCGCGGCTCAGGGCCTGCTCGGCGGCAATCAAGGTATAGGGCTGCAGGTCGGTCAGCGCGCTCTTGATCGAGGCGTCGTTGGGTAGCTTGTCGCGCAGCGCCAGGTAGTACTCCATGGCGTTGTCGCCAGCCGGCGCGTACATGCGGTTGTCGCGCAGTGCGGCGCTGGCCAGATCGCGCAGCTGCTGGGTGTCCATGGCCTGGACCTTCTCAGCTACCGCCGGTGCGGCCGGTGCAGCTGCCGCAGGCGTGGCTGGTGCAGCGGCGGGTGCGGCGGGTTCATCCTTGCCGGAACAGGCGACCAGTGTGGTCAGCAGAAGAGCGGGCGCCAACAGGCGCAGCTTGCCTTTACTCATGACGTACGACATCAAACATCCCCTTGAATCGACGAACGTGGACTGCGTTTGCCTTGGCGGCGCGAGGCGATGGCATTTCCCGATGCCGTACCCATCAGCAGTGAAGCGCGAATCTAGCATCGCCGGCAAGGTATGCGGCGGTCGATGATGACGTTGAAATGAAAAAGTGATGGGCGTCACATCATATGGCGCCCATCCCTGTTGTTGCTCAGTGCGCGTTGGATGCCGGCTTGGCGTGGCTGCCGGACATCAGCTTGTCGGTCCAGGCAATACCAATGGCCGACAGGATGAACACGCAATGGATGATGGTCTGCCACAGCACGCCGGCTTCGGTGTACTTGCTGCCTTCGGCGCCCAAGGTGCCGATCTCGATGAAGGTCTTGAGCAGGTGGATGGAGGAGATGCCGATGATCGCCATCGCCAGTTTCACCTTCAGCACCGAGGCGTTCACGTGGCTCAGCCACTCCGGCTGGTCCGGGTGGTTGTGCAGGCGCAGGCGCGAGACGAAGGTTTCATAGCCGCCCACGATCACCATCACCAGCAGGTTGGAGATCATCACCACATCGATCAGGCCCAGCACCGCCAGCATGATCAGCTGCTCGGTCATCTGCGTGGCCGAGTGGATCAGGTGCCACAGCTCCTTGCCGAACAGGAATACATAGACGCATTGCGCCAGGATCAAGCCCAGGTACAGCGGCAGCTGCAGCCAGCGTGAAGCGAAGATCAGGGAGGACAGCGGGCTCAGTGATTTCTGTTCAGACATTGGGAAGGATGGTGCGTTGCGGAAACAGGGGAGGTTACCGGTCGCCCGGAAGGCTGCCAAGCGGCTACCGTAGAGGCCCCTGAGGATGGTTCTGCCGAGGCGTATTCATGATCGACCTTTACTACTGGCCAACTCCCAACGGCCACAAGATCACCTTGTTCCTGGAGGAGGCGGGGCTGGAGTACAGCGTGCACCCGGTCAACATCGGCAAGGGTGACCAGTTCCTGCCGGAATTCCTCGCCATTTCGCCGAACAACAAGATGCCGGCCATCGTCGACCATGCCCCGGCCGACGGCGGTGCGCCGCTGAGCGTGTTCGAGTCCGGTGCCATCCTGCTGTACCTGGCCGAGAAGACCGGTCGCTTCATCCCGGCCGACCTGCGCGGCCGCGCCGCCACCCTGGAATGGCTGTTCTGGCAGATGGGCGGGCTGGGCCCGATGAGCGGGCAGATGGGTCATTTCAACGTCTACGCACCCGAGCGCATCCCCTACGCGATCGAACGCTATGACAGTGAGGTGCGGCGCCTGCACCGGGTGATGGACAAGCGCCTGTCCGAGTCGGCGTTCCTTGGCGGCGACGATTACGGCATCGCCGACATGGCCAGCTACCCGTGGATTGGTGCCTACGCCAAGCTGCCGGTGGATTTCGATGCCTTCCCGCACCTGCGCCGCTGGCACCAGGCCATCGCCGAGCGTCCGGGCACCCAGCGTGCCTATGCGATCGGGCCGACGGTGAACCCGCAGGCCGGCCAGCCGCTCAGCGATGAGGAAAAGCGCCTGCTGTTCGGGCAGCGCTGAAGCCTAGCAGGGGATCGGGCAGCGGCCGCCATGCCGGCGGCACGCTGCGCGGCGGAAGAATCACCACGCCAGCGGCGTGGCTTCCTGCTTCCAGAACAGCCAGCGACGGATCTCCGGGTGCGCGCCCACGCCGACCTGTTCCGGATTGGCGGCGGTCGATGTCAGGTCGAGCAGGTGCACCGTGCCCGAATGGCTGCCCACCGCCAGTAGGCGGCCATCGGCGGAACTGGCCATCGCACTGATGGTGCTGCCGACATGCTGCTTCCATAGCAGGTTGCCGGCCGCATCCACCGCGCGCAGGTAACCATAGGCGTCGCCCAGCACCAGTCCACCGGCCACCGTCGCGCTGGCGTAGATGCGCCCGCCCGGGTCCACCACCCGCAGCGCTGGGTGGTCTTCGTAGAAGTCGGTGCTGATCTGGCCAAAGGCGGCGGTTTCCACCGCGATGGTGGCGCCGTTGTAGAAGTGGCAAGCGTTCAGCGCGACATGCTGGCCATCGGCGAAGAACGCCGCGTGATGCGGGTACTCGCCGTGCGGACCAATCGTGCAGACCGCTTGGCCCTGGCCATCGAAGATCCGGTGGTGGCCATCCTGCTGGCCGCAGGCGATCCACTGACCATCGGGCGAAACCGCGGCATGCACCATGTCCAGCCGCACCGCATAAGGGTCTTCGTCGGCAGCCTGTTCCTGCAGTTCGTCGGCGGTCGGCAACAGCCGCTGGATGCCGCCGGCGCTGCACAGGAACACACCATCGGCACGCACCACCACCGCGCGCTGTCCGTCGTTGAAGGGGATCAGCTGCTGGATCGCGGCTTCGTCTTCGGCTTCGGCCAAGGCGGCCAGGCCTGCCGGCAAGGCCTCGTCGCCACGTGGCAGCGGAAGCTCGGCGACGGGCTCGCTTCGTTCGTTGTGCATGATGCGGATGTGCCGGTCCGTGGCGAACGCGACCAGCTGCCGGTCCGGGCTGCTGCCGAACATCGCCACGTCGGGCAGGGGACGGGCGTCCAGTCCGCGCACCATCAGCACCTGGCCCGGCTCGTACCAGGCACCGGTGCGCACCAGCAGGCTGCCGTCGGGCAGCCAGGCCAGCGCGCTGAAGCCCTGGCCATTGGCCTCCAGCAGCGGCTGGGTAGCCTCATGCAGCGGCGGCCATTGCCCGCGCAGCTGCGCCAGTGCCGCCTCGTCGCCGTTGGCATTGGCGGTGCGCAGCGCTTCCATCAGCGTCGGCAACAGCGCCGACAGATCGGGTGGATCCTGCGGCTGGCCCATGCCCTTCCAGTTGCAGGCATCACCACGGGCGACGTAATCGTTGAGATGGCTGGCGTAGGCATGGACGGCGGCCTGCCAGCGCAGGTGTGGAGCGGAATCGGTCATGTGGGTGCGAACGGGATCATCGAAGCAGGACTTTCGATGGAAGCACAGCACGCCGTGGTTCGCTAGGATGGCCCGATACGTGCTGTCCCGACAGGAATCCCATGCGTCCCTTGTTTCTAGCCCTTGCCATGATCCTAGCCACTCCCGCTGTCCACGCCGAAAAGCTCACCCTCGAAGCCATCACCGGCAAGGCGCCGCTGTCCGGCCCCACGTTGATGAAGCCCAAGGTGGCGCCGGATGGTTCGCGGGTCACCTTCCTGCGTGGCAAGGACAGCGACGTCAAGCAGCTGGACCTGTGGGAATACGACATCGCCAGCGGCCAGACCCGGCTGCTGGTCGATTCCAAGGTGGTGCTGCCCGGCACCGAAACCCTGAGCGACGCCGAAAAGGCACGCCGTGAGCGCCAGCGCATCGCCGCCTTCAGCGGCATCGTTGACTACCAGTGGTCGCCGGATGCGAAGACCCTGCTGTTCCCGCTGGGTGGCGAGCTCTATCTCTACGACCTGGGCAAGCAGGGCAGCGCCGCGGTGCGCAAGCTCACCAATGGTGAAGGCTTCAGCACCGACGCCAAGCTCTCGCCCAAGGGAGGCTTCGTCAGCTTCGTGCGCGAGCGCAACCTGTGGGTAATCGACCTGGCCAGCGGCAAGCAGCTGCAGCTGACCCGCGACGGCAGCGCCACCATCGGCAACGGTGTGGCCGAATTCGTCGCCGATGAGGAAATGGACCGCCACACCGGCTACTGGTGGGCGCCGGATGACTCGGCCATTGCCTTCGCCCGCATCGACGAATCGCCGGTGCCGGTGCAGAAGCGCTATGAGATGTATGCCGACCGCGTGGAGATGGTCGAGCAGCGTTACCCGGCAGCCGGTGATCACAACGTGCTGGTCACCCTTGGCGTGATCGCGCCGCGCGCTGATGCGGCGATCAACTGGGTGGATCTGGGCAAGCAGACCGATATCTACCTGACCCGCGTGAAATGGCGCGACGGCCAGCACCTGAGCTTCCAGCGCCAGAGCCGCGACCAGCACACGCTGGAGCTGATCGAAGCCAATCTGGCCGACGGCAAGCAACAGCTGCTGCTCACCGAGACCAGCAAGACCTGGGTGCCGCTGCACAACAGCCTGAAGTTCCTCAAGGATGGTCGCTTCCTGTGGTCGTCCGAGCGCAGCGGCTTCCAGCATCTGTATGTCTCCAGCGCGGATGGCCGCAACCAGACCGCCCTGACCTCGGGCAACTGGCCTGTCGATGAACTGCTGGCCGTCGATGAAGAAGCCGGCACTGTCTACTTCCGTGCCGGTGTCGACTCCGCTCTGCGTAGCGAAATCTATTCCGTGCCGCTGGCCGGCGGCACGCCGACCAGGCTGTCGAAGACCGCCGGCATGCACAGCGCCGCGTTCGCCAAGAACGCCAGCGTCTATGTGGACAGTTGGTCCAACAGCACCACGCCGCCGCAGATCGAGTTGTTCCGGGCCAATGGCGAAAAGATCGCCACCTTGCTGGACAACAACCTGGCCGACGCCAAACACCCGTATGCCAGGTACCGCGACGCACAGCGTCCGGTTGAATACGGCACGCTGACCGCTGCAGATGGCAAGACGCCGCTCAACTACAGCGTGATCAAGCCGGAAGGCTTCGATCCGGCGAAGAAGTATCCGGTCGCCGTCTACGTGTACGGCGGCCCGGCCTCGCAGACCGTGACCGACAGCTGGCCCGGCCGTGGCGATCACCTGTTCAACCAGTACCTGGCCCAGCGCGGCTATGTGGTGTTCTCGCTGGATAACCGTGGCACGCCGCGTCGCGGCCGTGACTTCGGTGGCGCGCTGTACGGCGTGCAGGGCACGGTGGAAGTGGCCGACCAGCTCAAGGGCGTGGAGTGGCTGAAGTCGCAGCCGTGGGTGGATGGCAACCGCATTGGCGTGCAGGGCTGGTCCAACGGCGGCTACATGACCTTGATGCTGCTGGCCAAGGCCTCGGACCAGTACGCCTGTGGCGTCGCTGGCGCACCGGTCACCGATTGGGGCCTGTACGACACCCATTACACCGAGCGCTACATGAACCTGCCGGCAGCCAATGTCGATGGCTACCGCGAAGCGCGGGTGCTGACGCACATCGCCGGGCTGACCTCGCCGCTGCTGCTGATCCACGGCATGGCCGATGACAACGTGCTGTTCTCCAATTCGACCGCCCTGATGAGCGCGCTGCAGCAGCGTGGCCAGCCGTTCGAGCTGATGACCTACCCGGGCGCGAAGCATGGTTTGTCGGGCGCGGATGCGTTGCACCGCTATCGGATGGCTGAGAACTTCCTTGGGCGTTGTTTGAAGCCTTGAGGAGTGTTGTTGTTTTGATTTGTGGGTGAGGGGGGCAGGCTTAAAGCCAAAAGCACCCCTCCCCAACTCTCCCCTTCGCTACGCGAAAGGGAGGGAGCAAAGCTCAGCCCCCTCCCTTTGGCCAAAGGCCAAGGGGAGGGTTGGGGAGGGGTGCTCCTGCTGTTGCTCCTGCCCCAATCCCGAATCTCCAATCCGGCCCAGCCCCCACTTCCTACCCTTGCCGCCCCGGCGGCGACTGCGTACGGTCAGCCCATCCCTTACGGAGCTGTCCATGAAGCCTCTCGTCCTCGCCGTCGCGCTCGCCCTTGCCGCCCCGCTGCCGCTCACCGCGACCGCCGCCGCACCCGCATCGACCAAGACCACGCCCGCTGCCCCGGCCTGGGTTGCGCGCAGCAATGAGCTGGCGCAGATCCTGCTGCAGGCGCAGGCACCGTTCCAGCCGGAGTTGACCAGCTTCTTCGGCGTGCCTGGCTATGACGACAAGGTCGTCGATCTGCGCGCCGACAACACCGGGCGCTACCGCGCCGCCATGAACAAGGCGCGCGACCAGCTGCGCGAGAAGCTGCAGGTCGAGCGCGATCCCAACCTGCGCCAGGATCTGGCGATCATGATCGGCGCCGCCGAGCGCAATATTGAAAGCAGCACCCTCAACGAACAACACCTGATGCCGTGGGTGGATGTGCCGCAGACCGTGTTCGGCGGCATCAACGGCCTGCTCTCCGACCAGGTGCCGGAAGCGCGCCGGGCCAAGGCACTGGACCGCCTCAATGCCTACCTCGGCAAGGCCCCGGGCACGCAGCCGCTGGCCACCCTCGCGCGCCAGCGCTACGAGGAAAAGAGCGGCACGCCCAATCTGCTGCAGCCGACGAAGATTGAAGTGGATCAGGCGTTGGCCAACGTCGACACCTACATCGCCGGCATCGGCAAGCTGTTCGCCAAGTACAAGATCGACGGCGCAGACGCCTCGCTGGCCGAGCTGTCCACGCAGATGAAGGATTACATCGCCTGGACCAGCAAGGAGGTGCTGCCCAAGGCGCGCACCGACAACCGCTTGCCGGCCGAGCTGTATGCCTTCCAGCTCAAGGAAGTGGGCGTGGACATCGACCCGGCCCTGCTGATGCAGCGTGCCCAGCTCGAGTACATGGAAACCCGCGCGATGATGCGCCAGTTGGCACCGCTGGTGGTGCAGGCCAAAGGCCTGAAGGTCGCCGACAACACCGACTACGTGGCGGTGATCCGCGCGCTGAAGCAGGACAAGATCAGCAACGACCAGCTCGAATCGCATTACCGTGGCGTCATCGATGCGATCGATCCGATCATCCACAAGCAGGGAATCGTCGACGTGCCGCAGCGCCCGCTGCAGATGCGCCTGGGCAGTGAAGCTGAAAGCGCTGCTTCGCCGGCACCGCATTACCTGCCGGCACCGCTGGTCGGCAACACCGGGCAGCAGGGCACCTTCGTGCTGCCGCTGGGCAACCCGGCCTCGGGCGAGAAGGCGCAGTACGACGACTTCAACTTCGGTTCGGCGGCGTGGACGCTGAGCGCGCACGAAGGCCGTCCCGGCCATGACCTGCAGTTCGCGGCGATGGTCGAGCGTGGCATCTCGCTGGCGCGCACCATGTTCGCGTTCAATTCCGTCAATGTTGAAGGCTGGGCGCTGTATGCCGAAGCCGAGATGGTGCCGTTCGAGCCGCTGGACGGGCAGATGATCGCGCTGCAGTTCCGCCTGCTGCGTGCGGCCCGTGCCATGCTCGATCCCGCGCTCAACCTGGGCCAGACCGACCGTGAGCGCGCCCGCAAGGTGTTGGTGGAAGGCGTGGGTCTGTCCGAGGCGATGACCACGCAGGAGTTGGACCGCTATACCGTCCGTTCGCCGGGTCAAGCCTGCAGCTACTTCTACGGCTACACCCGCATCATGGAACTGCGCATGCAGACCGAGCTGGCCTTGGGCGACAAGTTCGATCGCCTGGCGTTCAACAACTTCCTGCTCGACCAGGGCCTGTTGCCGCCGGATCAGCTGGCGGCCGCAGTCAACGAAGTTTTCCTGCCGGCACAGCGCCGCAAGTAAGCAAAAGGGCGCCGCAAGGCGCCCTTTTCATGAGGCCGGGATGTTATGGCTGCATTTGTAGGAGCGGCGTAAGCCGCGAAGCCGCAACATCATCAGATGACATGGATACCAACGACTTCAGCAATGTCAGCTTCGCGGCTGACGCCGCTCCTACAAAGCAATGCCAGCCCAGGCCGCTTCATTCCTTGTCGTTTGAAGGCTTCACCGTCGTACTGTCTGTCGCATCGGCCTCGAACAGATGCATCAGGTCGGCGCGGGCATCGCGTGAGGTCTGCATCACCGCCACCTCGTCGTCGTAGACCAGATGCTGGGCCTTGAGCAGTGCTTCATCGTGCTCGCGGAAACGCTGCACGTGGTCGCGCGCGACATTTTCCGGGAAGCCGAGCGCGGTCAGCACCCGTTCGCTGGCTTCAAGACTGGAGCCGAATACCTCGCGGAATGGCTCGGCCGACATGTCCAGCAGCTTCCATGCGTGCTGACGGTTGCGCGCACGCGCCAGCACCGTCGCCTTGGGATACATGCGCCGCACCAGCCGCACCGCGCGCAGATTGGTGTCCGGGTCGTCCATCGCCATCACGAACACGCGGATGTGTTCGGCACCGGCTGCGCGCAGCAGATCGGGGCGGGTAGGGTCGCCGTAGTACAGCTGGTTGCCGAAGCGGCGCAGGTCCTTGACCGTGTCCGGGTCGGCTTCCAGCGCCACAAAGGGAATGCGTTGCGCGGTCAGCAGGCGGCCGACGATCTGGCCGAAACGGCCCATGCCGGCAATCAACACCTTGGGCCGCTGTACCGCGGCGTCCTTCAGCGTTTCGTCCGGCTCGGGCTGCGCTGGCCGCGCCGGCGGCTTGAGCTGCAGCAGGCGTTGCAGGGCGAGCAGCAGCAAGGGCGTGATCGCCATCGACAGACCGACCACCGCCACCAGCCGGTCATGGTTGATGCGCCCGAGCAGATGCGCACGTTCGGCTTCGTTGAACACCACGAAGGCGAACTCGCCGCCCAGCCACAGCACGCTGCCCAGCATCAAGGCGCTGCGCAGCGACATGCGTGCTGCCAGGCCCAGCGCGATCAGGATGGAGAACTTCACCGCCAGCAGGATGGCCACGCCCAGCGCGATGATCTCGGGTTCGGCGGCAACCCGCTTCAGGTCGATGCCCATGCCAACCGCGATGAAGAACAGGCCGAGCAGCAGGCCCTTGAACGGCTCGATCTGCGATTCGATCTCGTGGCGGAACTCGGAGTCGGCCAGCAACACGCCAGCGACGAAGGCACCCAGGCTGGCGCTGAGCCCGGCCTCGGCCATGAACCAGGCCGTGCCCAACACCACCAGCAAGGCCGTGGCGGTGAACACTTCCGGCATGCGGGTACGGGCGACGATATTGAACAGCTGGCGCAGTATCGGCCGGCCGAGCACGATCACCAGCATCAGCGCACCCAGCGCGATGGAGGCATCCTGCCAGCTCAGGGTTTCGTTCTTGACCCCGCCCAGCAAGGGGATGGCCGCCAGCAGGGGAATGGCGACCAGATCCTGGAACAGCAGGATGGCGAAGCCTAGCCGGCCATAGTCGGAATTGAGCGCCTTGTGCTCGGACAACAGCTGCAGGCCGACCGCCGTTGAAGACAGGGCCAGCGCGGTGCCGATCACCAGCGCGCTCTTCCACGAGAAGTGATTGAGCAACAGCAGGCCGCCCAGCACCACCGCACTGATCAGCACCTGCACCGTGCCGGCGCCGAACACCGGCCGTCGCATCACCATCAGCCGCGACGGCGACAGCTCCAGCCCGATCACGAACAAGAGCATCACCACGCCGATCTCGGCGGCATTGAGGATGCGGTCGGCGTCCTGCACGAAGCCCAGCACATGCGGCCCCAGCACCACGCCAGCGGCCAGGTAGCCCAGCACCGCGCCCAGCCCGAAACGCTTGAATACCGGCACGGCGATGACCGCCGCCAGCAGCAGTACCAAGGCTAATTCGAGACCGGTGCCATGCATTGAAAGGGATTCCTTGATTGATTCAGCTGACCGGTCGGGCAGCTGCCTACCGAGGATTTCACATTATGCGGACTGTGCCGTGAGTGAATGCGAACAGCAGCCCTCCATTGGCGGGATGCAGCGGTGCAGGCTTGACCCCGTCGGCCAACAGGACCAGACTCGCGCCGCTGGCGGTAGAACCGCGCAGCACCTTTCCGGAGTCCAACCCATGTCCAGCGACAGTAGAAGTCGATCGCGATCGTCGACACCAGCGACGGCAACCGCCTGACAGGGCTGGTTCGCCCCGTGCTGGCGTTGCGGTCGCAATCCAGAACAGGCGAATCAACATGAACCAGAAGCAATTTCTGCGGCCAGTGGTGGACGCAGCCACGCTGAGCGCGCCCCTTGCCGATTACAACACCGCCGACGCGGTGGAGTATCTCAACGCCCTGCCATTGCCCCAGGCAACCAATACCCTGGCAGCATTGTCATTGCCGCGTGCGGTCAAACTGCTGGAAGCACCTGAGCTGCAGCATGCTGGGGAACTGATCGCGGCGTTGCCGCCGGCCCGCGCCGCGGCCCTGCTGGGGCTGATGGCCGACGACCGTGCCACCGATATCGTCCATGAGCTGGATGATGCCGAGCGCGCACGGCTGATCCCACTGCTGGCACCGGAGGCGCGGCGCTCGATCCAGCTGCTGCTGAGCTATCCGCCCAACACCGCCGGTGCCTTGATGACCACCGAGTTTGTCGGCGTGCCGGCAGACTGGACGGTGGCGCAGACCCTGCAGCACATCCGCGAAGTGGAGCGCAGCCGCGAGACGGTCTACGCCATCTATGTGCTGGACCCGCAGACCCGCCAGCTGCTGCAGGTGGTGACGATGCGGCGGCTGATCACCGGCGAGCCGGAGGATTCGATCCTGTCGGTTGCCCAGGTCAATCCGCCGGTGACGGTGGATGCCTTGCTCGACCAGGAAGAGGTGGCGCAGCTGATCCGCCGCCACGACCTGCTGGCGATCCCGGTGGTGGATGCACAGCAGCAGATGCTGGGGATCGTCACCGTCGACGACATCCTCGATGCACTGATCGATGAATCCACCGAGGACGTGCACAAGTTCGGTGGTGTGGAAGCCCTGGACAAGCCGTACATGCAGATCGGCTTCCTGGAGATGCTGCGCAAGCGCGCCGGCTGGTTGAGCGTGCTGTTCCTCGGCGAGATGCTCACCGCCAGCGCCATGCAGCACTACGAGGACGAGCTGGCGCGAGCGGTGGTGCTGACATTGTTCATCCCGCTGATCATGAGCTCGGGCGGCAATTCCGGCTCGCAGGCGACCTCGCTGCTGATCCGCTCGCTGGCGCTGCGCGAACTGCGCCTGCGTGACTGGTGGAAAGTTGCGCTGCGCGAGCTGCCAACCGGCGTGGTGCTGGGGGCGATCCTCGGCACCTTGGCGATCATCCGCATCACCGTCTGGCAGCTGGCCGGTCTGCACGACTACGGCGAGCATTGGAAGCTGCTGGCGGTGACCATCGGCGCGGCGCTGATCGGCATCGTCACCTTCGGTTCCCTGTCCGGCTCGATGCTGCCGTTCGTGCTCAAGCGCCTGGGCTTTGACCCGGCCAGCGCCTCGGCCCCATTCGTGGCAACGCTGGTGGATGTCACCGGGCTGGTGATCTATTTCAGCATCGCCGCAATGATCCTCGGCGGAACGTTGCTCTAGCAATGTAGTGCCGAGCCATGCTCGGCAAGGGCTCTACCGGCAAACCCAACGGCAAACGCAAAAGCCACCCCTCCCCAACCCTCCCCTGCGCTACGCGCAAGGGAGGGGGCAGCTTGTCTCCCTCCCTTTGGCGCCAGCCAAGGGGAGGGCCGGGGAGGGGTGCTCTTCGCCAAATCCAATTCCCCACTTTGATCCAACGCAGCCCACCCAGCACCGCAGCCGTGTACCTTTGACCGGGTACCCGCAACAGGCGTCGCAATGAGCACCTATCACCTGCAGACCGTATTCCGCCCACGTTCGGTGGCAGTGATTGGCGGAAGCCCGCGTGATCGTTCCGCCGGCCGCGCGGTAATCCGCAATCTGCGTGCCGGCGGCTTTGCCGGGCAGATTGGCTGGGTCAGCCCGCGCTATGCCGAAATCGACGGCATGCGCACGGTCAAGAAGCTCAAGGACCTGCCGTGGATTCCGGACCTGGTGGTCATCACCGTGCCGGCAACGCTGTTGCCGCAGGTAGTCGCGCAAGCCGCCGACCTGGGCGTGGCCGCGGCCATCATCCTCACCTCCGGCTTGGGCAAGGGCCCGGGCTCGCTGGCCGCACAGGTGGAAGCCGCCGCACGGCCCCAGGGCATGCGCGTGCTCGGCCCGCATTGCCTGGGCGTCATCGCCCCACACGCACGGCTCAACGCCAGCATCGCCGCGCACACGCCGCAGGCCGGCGATCTGGCGCTGATTTCCGAATCCAGCGCGATTGCCGCTGCGCTGGTGGAATGGGGCGTGGCGCGCTCGGTCGGCTTCTCGGCGGTGGTATCGCTGGGCGATGCGCTGGACGTCGACTTCGGCGACCTGCTCGACTACTTCGCCAGCGATTACCGCACCCGCGCCATCCTGCTCTACGTCGACCAGATCAGCGACGCGCGCAAGTTCATGTCGGCTGCCCGCGCCGCTGCGCGTGCCAAGCCTGTGGTGGTGGTCAAATCAGGGCGCAAGTCGCGTGGCAGTGACGAAGTCGTCACAACCCATTCGCAGGCGCTGGCTGATTCCGACGCGGTCTACGGCGCAGCCTTCAACCGCGCTGGCCTGCTGCGGGTGAATGCACTGGATGAGTTGTTCACTGCCGCCGAAACCCTGGGCCGTCTCGGAACCTTCCCGGGGCGCCGTTTGGCCATCCTCAGCAACGGCGGCGGTGTTGGCCGGCTGGCAGTGGATCAGCTGCAGGCACTCGGCGGCAGCCTGGCCGAGTTGTCACCGGGCACCGTCGAACTGCTGGACCAAGCGCTGCCGCAGGGCTGGTCGCGCGACAATCCGGTCGACATCGTGGTCGATGCTGATGGCGGCCGTTACGCCTCGGCGATTGAAGCGCTGCTGTCCGACGACGCCAACGACGCGGTGCTGGTGATCAACGTACCCACCGCGTTCACCTCCTCGGCCGAAGCCGCACAGGCGCTGACCACCACGCTGGGGCAACGCTCGCGGCAGCTGCGCGACAAGCCGGTGTTCGCGGTATGGCTGGGCAATGACGATCGCGCCACGGTCACCCTCAACACCGCCCGCGTGCCGACCTATCCCACCGAAGCCGATGCCGTGCGCGGCTTCCAGCATCTGGTGCGCTACCGCGAGGCGCAGACCGCGCTGATGGAAACGCCGCCCAGCCTGCCGGCGGATTTCGTGGTGGATGTGCCGGCCGCGCGCGCGCTGGTCGAGGCGGCGCTGGCCAATGACCAGCAATGGTTGGACCCGGTTGCCACCCACAAGCTGCTGCTGGCCTATGGCATCCCGTCATTGGAAGTGATGGTTGCGCGCGATCCGCACGAAGCGATGGATCTGGCCCAACCGCTGCTGGAGCAGGGCATGAGCGTGGCGGTGAAGATTTTCTCGCCCGATATCCCGCACAAATCCGAAGTCGATGGCGTGCGCTTGAACCTGGGCAGCCTGCGTGCGGTGCAGTCCGCGGCAACCACCATCCTGCAGCGTGCCCGTGAGAAGCGTCCGCAGGCCCGCATCGAGGGCGTGCTGGTGCAACCCAGCCTGACCCGGCCCAAGGCGCGCGAGCTGATCGCCGGCATTGCCGATGATCCGGTATTCGGGCCGGTGGTGGTGTTCGGCCGTGGCGGTACGGCGGTGGAGGTCATCGACGACAAGACCCTGGCATTGCCGCCGCTGGATCTGCGGCTTGCCCATGAGGTGATTGGCCGCACCCGCGTCTCGCGCATCCTCAAGGCTTATGGCGATGTGCCGGCGGCGGACGAGCGGGCGGTGGCGATGGTGCTGGTCAAGCTGGCGCAGCTGGCGGCGGATATTCCGGAGATCCGCACGCTGGATCTCAATCCATTGCTGGCTGACCGCAACGGCGTGATTGCCTTGGATGCACGCGTCGCCATCACCCCGGTCAAGCGCCTGCACAAGGGCCGCGGCCATCCGCGTTTTGCGATCTTCCCGTATCCCACCGAGTGGGAACGCACGATTGATCTATCCGATGGTGGCAAGGCCTTCCTTCGCCCGGTGCGACCAGAAGACGATGATCTGTTCCGTGCCTTCTTCGCGCGCGTCACCGACGATGACCTGCGCCTGCGCTTCTTCCAGTCGGTGAAGCACTTCAGCCACGAGTTCATCGCCCGCCTGACCCAGCTGGATTACGCGCGTTCGATCGCGCTGGTGGCGATTGATCCCAAGACCGGCGAAATGCTCGGCGCGGTGCGCCTGCACGCCGATGCGGATTACAACCGCGGCGAGTACGGCATCCTGATCCGCTCGGACCTGAAGGGTCACGGCATCGGCTGGAAGCTGATGCAGGTCATGATCGAGTACGCCGGCTGGCTGGGTTTGAACGTTGTGGAAGGGCAGGTGCTGCGTGAGAACAGCACCATGCTGGCAATGTGCCAGAGCCTTGGCTTCAAGGTGAAGGCCGACCCGGATGACTCGACCATCATGAATGTGACGCTGCCGGTGGGCGAGGTTGGGGCTGGTGGCTGAGAGCCAAAGCTAACTGCGAGAAGCTAAAAGCACCCCTCCCCAACCCTCCCCTGCGCTACGCGCAAGGGAGGGGGCGGCTTGTCTCCCTCCCTTTGCCGTAGGCAAGGGGAGGGTTGGGGAGGGGTGCCGTTGGCTGTCGCTCCAGCCAACCCCTCACCCCCAAACCACCCCAAGGCGCGACAATAGCGCCATGCAAACGAACCAAGACCCAGCAGCCAGAACCCCGCTGCTACTGCTGCCCGGCCTGCTCAACGACGCCACGCTGTGGCAGTCCCAACTCGAAGCACTCGCCGATATCGCCGATTGCCAGGTCGGTGACCTCACCCAGCAAACCACGATGCGCGCGGTCGCCGAAGACGTGCTGGCCAAGGCGCCGGCGCAGTTCGCCCTGGCCGGCTTTTCCCTCGGTGGCTACGTCGCCCAGGAAATCCTGCGCATCGCACCGCAGCGGGTACTCAAGCTGGCCCTGCTGGATACCTCGTTCAAACCCGACTCGCCCGAGCGCGCTGCACAGCGCCTGGCACAGCAGAACAGCGTCCGTCTGCCCGGCACCTTCCATGGTTTCGGCGACAAGCTGATGCGCAGCTACATCGATGCTTCGCGGCTCGAAGACCATGCATTGGTGGATACCGTGCGCAGCATGACCGCACGCCTCGGCGCTGAAGTGTTCCTGCGCCAGAGCCAGCTGCAACGCAGCGATGGCAGCGAGGTCCTGCGCACCTGGCAGGGCCCGGCCTTGATCATCTGCGGGCGCAACGAT
The DNA here is from genome assembly GCF_056759935.1 of Stenotrophomonas sp. STEN035. Taxonomy (NCBI): domain Bacteria; kingdom Pseudomonadati; phylum Pseudomonadota; class Gammaproteobacteria; order Lysobacterales; family Lysobacteraceae; genus Stenotrophomonas; species Stenotrophomonas sp. STEN035. The sequence continues at coordinate 21,058 of NZ_JBRRDY010000043.1, read as the reverse complement.
GCGATCACGCCGCTGCCGGTCAGCGAGCAGATGGCCGCACTCATGCCGCAATCAACCCTTATGGTGATTGATGACTGCGGCCATCTGGCGCCGCTGGAAAAGCCGGAGCAGGTGAGTGCGGCGATGCGTGACTGGTTGCTGTCAACGTCGTACTGAGCGACTTCAATCCCAAGCTGGCGCGATCCCGGGATTGGCTACACGCCCACCACGATCCAGTTCGGCGATCCGTGCCATGTCCTCGGCATCCAGCCTCAGCTGAGCCGTCTGCAGGTTGCCGGCAAGGTTTTCACGCTTGGTCGACGACGGAATCACCGCATAGCCCTGCTGCAGCGCCCAAGCCAAGGCGACCTGTGCGGTGCTTGCCTGGTGCTTGTCGGCAATGGCCTGGATCACCGGGTCCTTCAGCACCGCGCCATAGGCAAGGCTCATGAACGCGGTGACGTGGATGCCCTGCTCGCGCAGGTAGGCGATCAAGGCGCGGTTCTGCAGATAGGGATGTACTTCGATCTGGTTGGTGGCGATGGCATCGGCGCCGAGGATGGCGATGGCCTGGCGGGTCAGGTCGATGGTGAAGTTGGAGACACCAATCGCCTTGGTCAAGCCCAACGCCTTGGCTTCGCTCAGCGCACCCAGGAACTCGGCCATCGGCACTTCGTCCTTGGGCGAGGGCCAGTGGATCAGGGTCAGGTCGACATGATCGGTGCGCAGCTTGCGCAGACTCTCGCGCAGGCTGGCCAGCAGGTCGTCATGGTGGAAGTTGCTGATCCAGATCTTGGTGGTCAGAAACAGCTGCTCGCGCGGCACGGCGCCGCTGGCGATTGCTGCCCCCAGATCGGCCTCGTTTTCGTAGATCTGTGCGGTGTCGAAGGCGCGGTAGCCAAGTTCCAATGCGTTGTGCACGGAGTCGGTGAGTACCTGGTCCTTGAGGCGGTAGGTGCCAAGGCCGATAGCGGGAATAGTCATTCAAATCTCCATAAATTCGCGCTTACAGGCTACGCCGTGCAGCGCGAACAAAAACCCAAGGGGAAGTAACAGCGTGTTCCGTCAATGCGCGCTGACGGCAATGCCGTTGGCGCGCACATCCAATCCATCGCGGCGATCCAGCCGGCCGCTCAGTACGGTCAGTGCCAGCGCACCCAGCACCACCAGCGCGCCAATCCAAGGCGTATGCATCAGGCCGATGTGATCGACGACCAGGCCGCCGAGCGACGCACCCAGCGCGATGCCGATGTTGAAGGCGGCGATGTTCAGGCCGGAGGCGACATCGGTTGCCTGCGGCACGAAGCGCTGCGCCTGCTTGACCACATACACCTGCAGGCCCGGCACATTGCCAAATGCCACTGCGCCCAACGCCAGCACGGTCAACAGCACCAACCAACGGTTGTAGGCGGTGAAGGTGAGCACCAGCAACACCAGCGCGAGCAGGCCGAAGATCAACGTCAGCGCAGGAATTGGGCCACGACGGTCAGCCAGGCGGCCACCCCATAGATTGCCGATGGCCACTGATACGCCGTAGACCAGCAGCACCGCGCTCACTGCATTGGCCGAAAAGCCGCTGACGTCCTGCAGGATCGAGGCGAGGAAGGTGAAGGACAGAAAGGTGCCGCCGTAACCCAATGCAGTCATCGCATAGACCAGCAACAGCCGCGGCTGCGCGAGCACCGCGAACTGCTGGCCGAATGTTGCCGGCGCGCTTCGCGGCAGGTCGCGCGGCACGAACAGCAGGCTGCCGAGCAGGGCGATCACGCCCAACGCAGCCACCGCCAGGAAGGTCGCACGCCAGCCCAGATGCTGGCCGATGAAGGTGCCCAGCGGCACGCCGGTCACCAGCGCCACCGTCAGCCCGGTGAACATGATCGCGATCGCACTGGCGGCCTTGTCCTTGGGCACCACCGAGGTGGCAATGATCGAGCCGATCGAGAAGAACACGCCATGCGCCAGCCCGGTCAGTACCCGCGCCACGATCAACGAGCCATAGCCCGGTGCCATCCACGCAATCAGGTTGCCGACGGTGAACAGCAGCATCAGTGCAACCAGCAGGGCTTTCCGCGGCACCCGCCCGGTCAAGGCGGTCAGCACTGGCGCGCCAACGGCAACGCCCAGCGCATACAGGGAAACCAGCAGGCCGGCCGAGGGCAGGCTGACGTGCAGGTCGGCGGCAATGGTGGGGATCAGGCCGACGATGACGAATTCGGTGGTGCCGATGGCGAACGCACCCAGCGTCAGCGCCAGCAAGGCAAGGGGAATACCGCGTGACATGGGCGAATCCTCGGAAAGGGCTGCGCAGTGTGAGCGCGGAACTCTTGCCGAAAAATGCGGTTTCCCACCAATTACTATTGATTTAAAGTCAACAATATTCCATCGCCACCTGGCTGCCTCGATGAAAACCACCCTCGACGAAATGCAGGCCTTCATCGCGGTGATCGACACCGGCTCGATCACCGCCGCAGCCGAGCAGCTGGGCCAGACCACCTCGGGCGTGAGCCGGGCGCTGGGGCGGCTGGAAGAGAAGCTCGGCACCACCTTGCTGACCCGCACCACCCGCCGCCTGCAGCTCACCGACGAAGGCGAGACTTTCCTCGCCCAGGCCCGCGCCATCGTCGCCTCGGTGGATGCTGCCGAAGAGCAGATCGCCGCGCGCCGGGGCATGCCGTCCGGGCGGTTGCGGGTGGATGCGGCGATGCCGTTCATGCTGCATGTGATCGCGCCGCTGGTGGCAGGCTATCGCGCGCGCTACCCACAGGTGGCGCTGGAGCTCAACAGCAGCGAGCGCTACATCGACCTGCTGGAGCGACGCACCGATGTGGCGATCCGCATTGGCCCACTGTCGGACTCCACCCTGCATGCACGGCCCCTGGGTCACAGCCGCCTGCGTGTGCTGGCCAGCCCGGCCTACCTGCAGCAGCACGGCGCACCGAAGAGCGTTGCCCAGTTGCAGGTGCATACCTTGCTGGGCTTCAACGAACCGGATTCGCTGAATCATTGGCCATTGCAGGGTGACGACGGCGAGCGCCTGCACGTGCGCCCCGCATTGGCGGTATCCAGCGGCGAGATCCTGCACCGGCTGGCCCTGGAAGGCGTGGGCATTGTCTGCCTGTCTGATTTCCTCACCGAAGCCGCGCGAGCGCGTGGCGAGCTGTTGCAGGTGTTGCCGAAGCACACGCTGGATACACGCCAACCGATCCACGCCGTGTACTACCGCAACACCGCGGTATCCGCGCGCATCAGTTCCTTCCTCGACTACCTGGCCGAAGCAATGGCGTCACCGGTTGTGGGAGCGGCGTAAGCGGTGAAGCTGACATCGTCAAAACTACCGGCATGCATGTGATCCGATGAACTTCGGATGCGTTGGTGCGCGCCGCCTATTGCCACCGGGAAAGCCTCTGCCGAGCATGGCTCGGCACTACGCTTTCGCCCCCTCCCTTTGGCGAAGCCAAGGGGAGGGTTGGGGAGGGGTAAGCTCATCGCCGAAGCGATGGAGCAGCCGTTTGTAGGAGCGGCGTGAGCCGCGAAGCTGACATCGTCAAAACCACCGGCATGCGTGTGATCCGATGATGTCGGGTGCGGGCGTGCGCGCCGTTTGTCGCCATCGGGAAAGCCCCTGCCGAGCATGGCTCGGCACTACGCTTTCGCTCCCTCCCTTTGGCGAAGCCAAGGGGAGGGTTGGGGAGGGGTAGGCTCTTCAGCTTCCGACGCTGCAGTAGCTTCGCGGCTCATGGCCCGAGGCAACCCAGCGCCGCTCCTACAAAAGCCGACCACAAAGACCTTCAATGCTGCTGGGCATGATGCCAGGCATGGCGCACCAGCCAGCGCGCCTCGTCCCAGGAAACCGCCAGCGCCGGGCTATGCCGGTGGTAGCTGTCCTGCAGTACTTTGTAGAGCTGTTCTTCGTTGGCGCGTGGATACGCCTGATAGACGTCGTAGCCCATTTCCAGCAGGCGCTGGTAGTGGTCGAAATCGTGTTGGCCAAGATGGCCGATGGCATGCACGCCGCGCCAGTAAGTCAGTTCGGCGTGGCGATCGATGCTGCGCTGGGCTGTAGGTGCGGTCTGCATGGGTAGCACTCCGTTCGCGGTCTACCCCCTGTTCGGCCGATGCTACGACGCGAGCAGGGGGTGCGCAACTCGCCCAATTCAGCTTTCAGCGCTGGCTGCATCCAACTGTGCGACCTGCGCTGGGCTCAAACCAAGCTGCGCTGCAGCCAGCACTTCCTGCAGCTGCTGCACGCTGGTGGCACTGACGATGGGCGCAGTGATGCCCGGGCGTGCGATCAGCCATGCCAACGCCACCTGTGCCGGCGTCGCCTTGTGGCTGGCGGCCACGTCATCCAGCGCCTGCAGAATGCGCAGGCCACGCGGGTTGAGGTAGCGATCAGCCACTTTCGCACCGCGCGCGGCACTCTTGCCTACGTCATCGGCGCTGCGGTACTTGCCGCTGAGAAAACCACTGGCCAGCGAGTAATAACTGATCACGCCGATGCCCTGTTCGCGCGCCAGCGGTTCCAGCTCGGCCTCGTAGCCACTACGGTCGTAGAGGTTGTATTCCGGCTGCAGGGTTTCGTAGCGCGGCAGGTGATAGTCGGCGGACACCTTGAGCGCATCACGCAGGCGCTCGGCGCTGTAGTTGGACGCGCCAATCGCGCGCACCTTGCCCGCCTCGATCAGCCGCGCGAACGCGCCCAGGCTTTCTTCCAGCGGCACCGACTCATCGTCTTCATGCGCCTGATACAGATCGATCACATCGGTCTGCAGGCGACGCAGCGAATCCTCGACCGCTTCATTGATGTTGTCAGCCGACAGGCCCGGATGCTCCGCCCACTTCGCAACCTTGGTGGCGATCACCACCTTGTCGCGCTTGCCGCTGCGCTGCAGCCAGCGGCCGATGATGGTCTCCGACTCGCCTCCGCGGTTGCCCGGCACCCATGCCGGATAGACATCGGCGGTATCGATCAGGTTGAAGCCGGCATCGACGAACGCATCAAGCAGGCCAAAGGATGTTTTCTCATCGGCACTCCAGCCGAAAACGTTGCCACCAAAAGCGATGGGGCTGACATGGAGACCCGAGCGGCCAAGTTCGCGTGACTGGGGCATGCGTTGCTCCTTTGTTGTTCAGTTCAACAGCATAGACGGCATGCGTTCCAATTCCGTGGCAAGGTCGTGAATACAGCGTTCCGTGTGCGGTTTCCGCGCTAACGAGATGTGAACATTTGCGTGCTGCATTGCACTTGCAGCCGCGTGCTAGGCTCGCGGTTTCAATCGACGGAATTCCGCATGAAGAAGCCTGCCCCGCTGTTGTGTGCCTGTCTGCTGGCGCTTGCCAGCACCCTGTCTGCCAGCACTGCGCTGGCCCATGAAGCCGTTGCCAGTACCGCTGACGCACAGGTATCGCCGCAGCTGCAGGCTGCCATTGCTGGTAGCTGGCGCACGCCGGCCAATGTGCTGCGCGACGAATACCGTCATCCGGCCCAGACCTTGACCTTCTTCGGCCTGCAGCCGAAGCAGACGGTCATCGAAATTACACCGGGCGGTGGCTGGTATTCCGAAATTCTCGCACCCTACCTGCGCGATGGCGGCAAGTACGTTGCCGCCGTTGTTGACCCGGCAGCGTTGCCGGCCGGCGGCGGTCGCGATTACCAGCAGCGCTCGCGCGACGGCCTGAGCAAGAAGTTCGCCGCATCCCCGGCCCAGTTCGATCGCGCCACAGAGGTGGCCTACAACCCGGCGGCCCCGGTGCTTGGCGCACCGGGCTCGGCGGACCTGGTGCTGACCTTCCGCAATGTCCACAACTGGCGTTCCTCTGGCCAGGCCGAGGGCATGTTCAAGGCCTTCTTTGACGTGCTCAAGCCAGGCGGCACCTTGGGCGTGGTCGAGCACCGTGCCAAGGCTGACGTGCCGGCCGATGACGGCAGCGGCTATGTTGGCCAGGCGCAGGTGATTGCCATGGCCGAAGCCGCCGGCTTCAAGCTGGCTGGCAGCAGTGAGGTCAACGCCAACCCGCGCGATACCAAGGACTACCCCAAGGGCGTGTGGACGTTGCCGCCGTCCAACAGCCACGATGCTGCAGATGCCGCCAAGTACAAGGCCATCGGTGAAAGTGACCGCATGACGCTGCGCTTCGTGAAGCAGTAACTGCGCAGGAGTAGGGCTTGGAGAGGGGAGGGTGAGACAATGTGCGGCCACGCTGTTGGCCGCACGGCCCTCAACCCTGCGCGCGACGGAAGGTCGTCGTGCGCAGCCAGCAATGCATCTTCAATCTACTTTCCGAATACCCGTATTACATGCTTATCGCCTTCAATAAACCGTTCAACGTGCTGTGTCAGTTCACCGACCGCAGCCAACCGCCGCGCGCGACCCTGGCCGGCTTCGGCTTGCCGCCGGATGTATATGCGGCCGGTCGTCTGGATTACGACAGCGAAGGCCTGCTGCTGCTTACCGATGATGGCAACCTCGCCCATCGTCTGACTGACCCACGCCACAAGCAGCCAAAAACGTATTGGGTGCAGGTTGAAGGCGTGCCAACCGAAGAGAAGCTGCAGGCGCTGGGTAACGGCGTGCAGCTCAACGATGGACCAACCCTGCCTGCGCGTGTTGAATTGATGCCAGCGGCACCAGCGCTGTGGGAGCGCGACCCGCCCGTGCGTTTCCGCAAGACCGTGCCAGACAGCTGGCTGGCAATCACCCTGCGCGAAGGTCGCAACCGTCAGGTGCGGCGCATGACTGCCGCGGTTGGCTTGCCGACGCTGCGGCTGGTGCGTGCGGTGATGGGGCCGTATGCGCTGGATGGACTTCAGCCGGGGCAGTGGCGACAAGTGGATTGAGCTGAGGGGCGGCGGACGATCATCGCTGTCAATGGGTGGATGATGTCACCTGCCGGATGCGCCTTCCATGCTCTACATCAAGCACGGAGTGGAACGCTCGTTGATCGCTAGCGGGTGCGGCAACACTCCCACATCCTTGTCGAGAGCGCCGCCGCAAATTCGGTTGTTTGCGAAGCAGACGTGAGATCACGTTTGTTTAGTTGCTTTCACGTCTACCGTGGGCGACGTCTGCAATTATCGCTCACCAGATGTCGATGGTGGTTGCGAAACCCGCCGGGTCATGTGCATGAATTGCGATCTCTGAGGGAACGAAACTTCTGCCGCGGTAGATGGGCATTGCCGAATAACGGTTCAGCTTGCCTGCGCGCATCATCGGTAGCACGGTGGCGGTATCAATACGGCGTTTCTGTTCAGCGACCCATAGGGGGACGAACACCATGTTCTCTGCATCAAAGCTGCCGCCAAGCTCTTCGGGAACCAGATGCAGTGTCGTCAGCTCACGTCGTCGCACTGCCGCCTCGCACTTCTGTCGCGTATCGAAGTGGCAGAAGTCGGCGCATCCGGTTCTTCGGGGGCGGCGCCCGTCATGCATGAAACTCTCCTATGGCCTGCCAGGCTAAAGCGAATACATGGTTCAAAGCAGTGCCGACGACCTCATCGTGGTTTGCATGCCGCGATGAGCGCCGTTGTCCTTTGGAGCCGAGAGGATACGAGAGTTTTTCCAGATCGCCTTGTTACCACTGGGCATGAGGTGGCATAGGCTGGGCATGTAAGCATGCTGCGTTGAATCGCAGTGGATTGTTGCCGTCACCCAGGGTGACAGCAACGCTGTCGCCGTGTCGTCCTGTGCAAGGACGGTCTGCTTTCCCGATATCGAGCTGATCTTGTCAGCGGTTTCTGCTGCATCAACGTCAGCGGAACTACCTGGGCTCGGCCGCGCACGGGGATGCTGATGGGCGCGCAGGCGATGCACCCATGCTGCGAATCGACAGCGCAGGAGCTACACCGAGCTGCTGCAGCCTATTGCCCCGCAGGTGGCTCCCACAGCTCGATCTTGTTGCCTTCCGGGTCCATTACCCAGCCGAACTTTCCCTGCTCGGAGCTTTGCGGCTCACCTACGACATTGCAACCTTCGTTGTGCAGTGCGATGAGTAGTGCATCCAGGTCATCCACCCGGAAATTGATCATGAAAGGCGCATTCGACGGTGCCATGTAACTGGTATCGGCCGCGAACGGACTCCAGATTGTTGCGCCCGCCGTGCCGTCAGCACCGCCCCATTGGAACACTGCGCCGCCCCAGTCACTGACGTCCAGGCCCAGATGTTCGCGATACCAATGGGAGAGCGCTTTGGGATCAATCGATTTGAAGAAGATGCCGCCAATGCCGGTTACGCGCTTCATGCCGAGTCTCCTGGATCGAAGAATGGACGATGGGCCTGCTTGAGCGGATTGATCACTGGGTTGCGCGGATTGGCAGCTTGGGCGTCCCTGGCCCTCCAGGAGATGACCCACGCAACTGTTTCGATAAAGAGCCCAATTCCGCTCAGTACCAGGCTGCTCATCGTCGACGAAGTGACGTAAAGGCAGAGTGCAGCTGCAAACAACACGAGTGCAAGAACGTGCAGGTATCTCATGAGTACCAGTCCGGAAGCATGGAAGCGTCAATCGAGGCGAATGTACCGTTGCCACACAATAACCGCTCCATCAAAAGGCGCAACCTGCGCGGTTGGGGAGGAGCTGCAAGCGTAGTGCTCATCAGCTTGCGCTCTGCGAGGCGATGAGGTCGTCATGACTCTGCTTGAACTCGGGAACGCTGAGTAGTTGCAACAACACGTCGTTCAACGCTTGGTTTGACTTTGAGTAGCTGAGCAAAGGGCCTAGCGCATGGTAGTGGGCCTCTTCGCGCATCGCCGGCAGGTGTTCGACAAGGCTGGCAATTATCTGCTCACGTTGCATGTCGTCAGCAGCCAGCCGGCACAGGATCTCGATTGCATTTCCTTGTGTCCAGTCGTAATCGCCGTATGCAACGCGCTGCAGGGTGGGGATGGAGGTGCCTCCGAAATTGTAGAAAATCTCGAAGATGGCGAACTGCCGTGCTGTCATCCAGGCACCAAGCCCTTGGAACTGGGTAGCAAACTCGGCAGGTGGGGATTGCTCAGCATGGAACAGCGTTGCCAGATGGTCGATTGTGTTCGGCCCGAGATTTTTGGCTGCGATGCTTGCACGGCTGCGGAATTCATCGCGGTCGGCGACTGCCGCCGCCACCCAGTTGACGCGCTCATTGACCAGATCACGTCGCATGTCTGCGAGCATGGGCTGCGGCTTCAGCTCCAGTCGCTGAGAATTTCCCCGGTTGGGCATCAGTCGGTGCAGGAGCCGGACCGCGCGGGAAAGAAGTGATGGGTTTGAGCGTTTACGCATGCTGCACCTCAAATCTTGGTGGCTCCGTGCAAAGAACGTTGACGCACTCATAGTGACCGCTGACAAAGTATTCAAATACTTCGCCATAGAAACCTGTTGGGACGTACGAGCCTGATATCTCCCCTTCCTGGCGCCATCCTCCCGATTGCACCTGGGAGACCAGCGCCCCATCGAGTTCCTCATATGGCTCGGTATTGGCACGCCAAAACATCGAGAAATCACGTTCGTCAAGAATCTTCACCCCAATCACACCCGCGAAGGAAATCTCTATTTGATGTCCGGAGGGATGTGATACGAGGAAGATCGTGCACGTTTTCATGTCGTGTACGACACGGGTGATGGAGGTCGACTCGGTAGTACAGATCGATTCGGGCAGGTCTTGCAGGCTTACTTTCATGGCTGAAGACCCGGGGCGGCTTGCCGATGCGTTTGCGTGCTCACTGCCAAACCTCGTCTGTAAGCCGTCTGAGCTCGGTGACCGCGTTGTCAAATTCTTCCCTGCTGAAGACCGCAGCCTGGCTTGGCGCTATCCATGCAACGGAGGTGACGATGCCGTTGATAACATCGAGCGCGCGGCCAGTCCTCACCCAGGAGATGCTCTGGCCATCAGCTATCTGCTCAACAACAGCCACGGTGCAGCTCATGTCCATATCGTCAGGACAGACCAGCATGGGGACTATCGTTGAAGAACGATCTTCTGCTGGGCTCAGGAGCTTCCATGCGTTCTCGTCGTCGCCCTCGTCCAGCAACCACCCTTGTGCCGGGACGAGACCTTCCGTGCTGTCCACACCATCGGCGTCAAAGACGACTCCCTTTATCCATTTATCCAACGGGGCTTCATCAACGAACAGTACGGGATGGGGTGCACGCGCATGGCGTGACCTGTGCATGCGGGCGGATATCTTGTTCATGACATCTTCTGGGCAGTGTTCTGCTTGGATTGAGGTGCGAAGGGTTGTTCGCGTGCTTGTGCTCGGCGCCACCTTTTGGCCAAGGCGAATGCCCTATGCCGTGTGCTCTGTAGATAGCGCTTTCTCCCGGCAACCCATTCAAGGGAGCGTGCGATCTCATCATCGATCAACACCCCTTGGTCAAGCCACTCCAGCGCTTCCACAATCCAGCCCTGGCTGGGCCACGTCAAGGCGGCGATGATCACATCCTTCGGCGAAACCGTGGGCTCCAGTTCGGAGAGGGGTCTGCTCAGCTTCGATACCAACTCGCTTTGATTCATGTCATGCACCTGGTCGTGAACCGAGCCTACCTATTGCCGGTTGGCTCTGCGAATGCGTTGAATGCTAGTCCGCAGCAGTGATCTTGAGGCGGGTGCCATCTTCCAGGCCCGAAATTTCCTGCGCGAGGTGGCCGGAGGCGGCAATGAGCTCAGCCAACGACATCATGGCGAGATTGTCACCACCGTACTCGCCGCCAAGTACGCCGGGGATCTTGAGGCAGTACTTGAAACCTGGTGACAACGCGCCAAGGCGCTCCCGCGCCTCTTCAACCAGGCCCTGCATCTGCCAGTCCTCAATGAACTCAGCATCGCGCGACAGTTGATCAAGCGCTTCGCGGGTTCCGGCGACAGCTCCGCAGTACAGATCCTCGGGGCAAAGGCGCCAGTAGCATCCGTTCCGGTCCTTGATCATCAGGTTGCCGAACTCGTTCTCCCCGACGATCTGCTCAGCATCCAGGCCGGTCCAGCCCCACGCCTGTTGGACGATAGCGATCACTTCCTGAGTTCCTTCTGTTGACGCTGGGCGGGGCCTTGCAGCGGGTTCGACCCGAATGCACTGTCGGGCAATTATCGTTGGTGCTTACCAACGCTGCCAAGGTATCTTCTGATCCAAGGCTGACAGCGCATATCTGGCCCATTCGCGTGCATGCAGGTCGGGATGATTGAGTGATCACCCGACTCGCCGAGAAGCACCAGAATTTTTCCACCGCCAAGCGGTTCCTGCGTGCTCTGTAGCAATACCAGCAAGCGCGGGACTGCCATGGCAGGATCGGGCCGCATTCCTTGATATGCGTTCTCGAACCGCATCGGATCGATGTCGAGAATCTGATCCAGCCATGTGTCCAGTTGCCGCTCTACCGGTTCCATGGTGTCCGCCGGGACAAAAGCGAACGGCGCGCCCCGGCAGGCTGTGACTACTTGCTGCCCAGCAAGCGCGATAAGCGCACCGCCTCATCGTGCAAGTGCGCAGAGGTCTCGTGTGTCCAGCTGTCATCGCACCAATCACAGCAGTTGTAGAGATCCCCAAGCCACCCTTGGTCGTCGGCGACTACCCGTTGTGGCCGCGGGACGTTGGCCATTTCCACGTTGAACAGGATATCGAGTCGGTCAACCAATCTGCACAATGCCTGGACGGATATGTCCCTGGCTGTGAAGGCGTTCAATGATCGGCTTAGAACCTGCGCAGCTACAGGTTCTGCCTCAACGGATGCTGGCCGGAAGCCATTGAGGTCTGCGGCCATCTTCAGCAGGAGACCCTCGGCCAGTTTCGGCGCGGGAGGTGGATACAGTTCCCATATGAGGGGATGAAACTCATCCGTAGCCAGTACGACAGCGTCCGCCCAGCGTGACAGCTCACCGGGATTGCCGACTCCGCACCAGAACGCCATGGCGAGGCAATTCAGTTCTTCGTGGAGCTCATCCATGCCAGCGGCATCCGAAGTGGCGGGTCGTCATAAGGACGTGTCGTCGAAACGCAGCGGACCCACTCACAATCGCATGCCCGCCCATATGACGACTTCAGTCGACGCAGACACTATCGGGGTGAGCAACCTGGGCCAGAAGACGCCAGGCCCGATGTGACCAAGTGATTGATCATGATGCTGCTGCTCCTCCGCGACAATGGACGAGATAGCCGCGATGGCTGACGGGTCCCTGCCTTCAAGCACGGACAGCTGCTGTTCGAGGTGCGCGAGCACCACCGCTTCAACGGCTGCGGTGGTGGCGGCTATGGCAGCAGGACCCAGCAGGCCGGTCAACACACCCAATGCAAAGCCTCCCGCACCGCAGAGCCAATAGCTTCGGCAACGCCGGGCGCCGCGTCGCTGAAGTTCAGCAGCGAAGATTGTCCGGTGTCCTTGCTCGTGGGAGCGGAACTCAGCCAGCTGCGCGACCATTGCCGGCGCAGTGAGTCGGGCCATGAAGATCTGGCCGGCGTAGATGTTCACTGCGCCATGCTCACCGGCGTGATTGACCTTGATGATCCGATTGCCGATGTCATTGCAAACGCGTCGCACAAAAGCTCCCGGCAGACCGCAAGTGCCGGAGTCAGGCCAACTCGTGAGCTGTACCCGGCTTGAGTGATTCAGTGGCCATCATACGGTGACAAAGCGATCCGTCCAGTGGTCCGAACCCAGCTCGTACTCACTGATGTGGAAGCCCGCTTCGCGGCCGCTGTCGTCATCACTGATGTGCGGATTGTCGGCAAAGCCTGGCTGAGTCCTGAGCCTGTTTACCGCCATGGTGGCAGCCGCACGTGAGCGGTAGACGCCAGTGAGCTTCACGTCATCCGACCCGGGCTCGAAAACGTGGACATGATGAAGGAGAAACACACTATCCATGATGTGTTGCACCTCGATGGAGTCGCACCGCGTACAAGCGGCGACGAGTGAATTTCCAACCGGCCGGCGGTCCGTATCGATACCCTCCCCGCCACCCCGCAGCCGCGACAGCTACTGGTTCGACCACGCCACGGATTCACCCGTTGCTGAGTGAATCCGCATTGCCTGGCCGGTAGCAGAGTTGCACGATGCCGCCTGCGAAGGTTCTGGTGCCAACAAGAACCAACGGGATGGCGCCAAGCGCGTCGAAAATCCTGGAGCCGGTTGGCCACAGATACGGACTCACTGTGAACCAGAACTCATCGACCAGCTTATGGGTGACAAGGCTGCGTGCCAGTTCGCCGGCACCCGATACGACAAGGTTGCCGCCATGCTTGGCCTTGAGGTCTGCGATGCCCGCTACCAGATCGTCTCCGAGCAGCGCTGCGTTCCAATCCAGCGGCCCGCTCAAGGTCCGTGATGCGACGTACTTGGGCATGCTGTTCATTCGTTGCGCGTAAGCCTCGTAGCCGGGAACAGCTGCGAGCCGCGGCCATGCGGCGGCCAGACCTTCGTATGTCTTGCGCCCAAGCACCATTGCGTCGGCCGCCTGCCACATCTCGAGCGAGGCCTGCTGGCTGTCGGCATCCAGCATGAGCCAGCCATCGGGCGCTGGTGCCGGAGCCTCGAAGGCGCCATTGACGGTAACAGCAACGTTGATGATCAGTCTTCCCATCAGCACTTCTCCAGTTGAGATCGTTGCCACTGCATTGGAGTATCCACGCGCAGCCTAGCATCCATGGTGGATTGCCACTGTGCGGTGCGCTTTGGGTAGGTAGCAATCGCTGATTGCCGCTGACACCATCGCACTTGACCACTTCGGTGCGGCCGCAACCAACTCCTTCATGAGCAGGCGGACTGGCCGAGCCGCTGAGAGCTGCGCTTCGCTTGGCAGGCGGTTTTTTCTGGAAGCGCTTGGACCGATGCAGTGGGTGTGATGTGTCGCCTGGGTGCTGAGTTGTGCTGCTACGCGAAGCTGCGTCAGCGCTGGTCGTCCAACCGTTGCAAGATCAATCGTTGCAAGATCACATGGCTCCGGCAATGCACCCAAACCTGCCCGGTCTGGGCAACCACCATGGTGGCTGCCATCATGAGAACTTCAGCCCGGGCTGGTTGGACGGTCGCCAGACCGTGCGCTCGATTGAAGCCCTAGACTGAGCGAAACCACAAACCCTGCAAACAGGTATGCCGGCAAGCCCATGACGATCATGGAAAGGATGCCGACAAGCGGATGGGCGCGGGATAGGGCCGAGATGAACAACCCTGCCAAACCCCATCCGGCAAAATAGAGCACGCCGATCCAGGATAGGAAAAGTAGTACGCGCGCGCCCCATCGATAGCGAAGTCCGGCGGCGATGCCTGCGGCGATTCCCGCGACGCCTGTCAGAAAGACAAAGGTGGCATGCACCAACTGGGCTGGCTTTGAGCCAGAACCCGCTTTCAGCAGTATCACCATTATGACCAGGGCCGTGAGCAGCCAAAGCCAGCCAACGATGCTGGTGCCGAGAGCGATTTCGTGCTTCTTTGTCATCGCTGTTATGTCCTTATTAATCCTGCTCCGTAAAGCAGCGCCAGGTTGAAATAGTTCTCAAGGGAGGGCAAGCGGGACAGCGGACGGCACTGCTTGCAAAAGAGCACGCCTGCGCATCGATAGATGCAGATTCCACCGAGCAGCTATGCAATGCTGTTGATGGCGTAAGCTGCCGCCCCCAACGTTGCAATCGCAGCGGAAAAAATAATGAAACCGAAGCGTAGGCGAAATGGGATTGGAGCTTTGCCGAACGTCCGCTCAGCGGATTTCCTGTCCAAGACCCAGCCGCGATTGCAGCGGGTGCAGGCAAGTTGGTAGCGTTTGGCGTAAACAAAGCCAAAAAGCAAATCAAACTCACCGAATCTGTATCTGAGTTGAGTCTGGAAATCTGTTGTCTGGTCACATCCTGGGCAGTATCTCTGCTCTGGAGAACCAAGTGGGACGATTCGCTCCCCTTGTCCAATCATGAACATCATGACGACCTTCCTTAGCCGCTTTGCCTGCAAATCAGTCGACGGCGACGCCGACTGTGCGTAGTGAGTTGATGGACGTAAGCATAGCCTCGAATCACTCAGTGCCGCGCAGCGACGTGAACGTGAGCGTACTGTCACGCCTCATCACGTACAGCCTGAGCAAGCCTGGCCTCAAAGTTGCTTGCCAGCATCTGATCCACTGCGGCCAGGGCCCGCGTGGCTTGCAGCGGATCAAACCTGCCGCCATCGAGGACGGTGGCGGCGTGGTTGTGTAGAGCATATGACAGATGGGCAGCGTCCTTGACCGCCGGATCCAGGCTTTCTCCAGAGCCGAGATGATGGGCGAGCAGAAGCCGGATCTCATGGACAGCGAAGGCGAGTATCTGTTCCTGAGTGATGGCCATTCAAGTGTCGTTCCTTGGGGCATGAGGCAATCGCTGAGCCGCAGCCACGAAGTGGTGGCCTGCTCGGAGGAACTCTCAGGCTGCGCCAAGGCTTCCTATCGCGTCCATGACGAAGCTTGCCTCCGCAGCGGTGGCCCACATCACGTGCGGGGGTTCGAGGGAAAGCACATCCACGATATCACTGCCGGAAATTATGCAGTAGTGGTGCGGGGTATCAGCGAAGGTGATCGCCTGCACGGAGCTTGCTGCCCACAGTGAATTCTCAACTTTCAGAAATGGAAACGTCCACGAAGCTCCTGGCGACTTCGGGAGCGCTCGAGCTCCTGACTCACCAGACCACGGATGAGCGAATTCCTCATGAATGCTGACGGCATCAAACCGCTCGAAGCGGAGCACCAGCAGCTTGCCCTCTTCAAAGTCGCCATCGCAGATAAGGGTCATCGCACCGGCCAAATGCTGAACGACAAATACTCCTGCCAGAAAGACCGGCACGCGCTCGATCGGGAACCACGGTATGAAGTTCTGCATGGTCTTGTTCGCGTGGTCTGGGGGGAAGGCTGAGTTGGGGTGAGCCACGAAACGGCCGTAGCTTGAGTGCATGATCAGGCGGCGCGCTTGTCTTCCATGCGGGTCGTGAGAAGTAAAAGGCCAGAATCAGGTCGCGCTGTGAAGCACCGCCGGCTTGACTGAATCGTCGGCTTCAAATCGTATCCTCACGCGCAAGCCATCCGTCACTTCCTCGAGCTCACGCGGGTCATGGACAATACGCAAGGCCCCAATGTTGGATTCTGCACGGACGATGCAGAACCTCAGGCCATCTACGCGTGTTATCAGAACGCCTGCATCGTAGGTGACCGACTCCATATCACCTACCTCGCGGGCTTCCAGGACATCGATGCTCGCAACGGAGGCCGCTGCTCCGAGATAGAAATTTAGATGGTCTTTGCAGTAGCTGGTCTCGTTCGCTTGTGGATTCGATTTGTACGTGATGCAACGCGGTGCTTCGGACAATCGTGCGCTAAGACAATGGTAGTTCAACCATTCCTTTGGCGTATCTCCACAGGCGCTTTGAAGGATGAGGAAATTTCTCAGGCCAAGCTGTACTGACACGGACATGACTTCGATGGCGGAGCTGCCGAACGTGATGTCGGCGCTGTCACTCAATAGCGTCTGGATCCTGAAGCCAAGCAGGGACCTCAGTGCGTTGATGGACGAACGATCCAGACGGCGGTTGATCTCATCCATGGGGCGTACTCCGCAGCCGAGTTCTTCCGCGCAGTGGCTGCGAATGGAGTGACCGGCGCGGCTGCGATCCGGAACCAGTGGGTATGAACTTTCCACTCGCGGAGCAGGTCGGACTTGAATGGCTGTCGGAGCTAGATGAGGCGCGCCGCATGATGATATGCCCTACGTGCAGATACAGGAATAACGTTATTTGTGAATCTGGCAGCGCAAGCGCCTAGCGCGATGAAGTTCTCGCGCCCTTCATGAAGTGAGAGTCCATGATTTGCGCCCGAAGATGCATCGGGATCTGAAACGCCAAAGGCATCTTGCTCCCAGAAGCAGATCGGACAAATCTCGTAGTCTTGGCCGCCCGGGATGCTGAAGTAGTCACAGCAATCGCACCGAACAAGAGCTTCCATCAGGGTGAACTCCGACTCTGGAACTGCACCGCGCCGCATAGCGGCGTCGGCTTGAATCGCCTTTCAGGGGGCAACTGCGTCGGGGTACGAGCGCTTTGAGCTGTTGAGATCGTCAGCAAGCTTCCCGATCCTGGAGAGCAGCTTGCCGACGTCTTCCTCCGGATCAGCATGGAAGTAGTCGATGGTGAACCGAAGCGTTGTGCCAAACTGATCTCCGATCGGCGGAAGAGCGAGACTCCTGATCTGCATCGGTTCGCTACCACGCGCTGCGTCGTGCACCCACCAGGAGATGAACTCAAGCGCATTGAGGCCTTTGCTGTCTCGCGTGATACCAAAATTTGCCGATACAACAACCTCGCTAGCCAATCCACCCTTGGTACGCCGTAGCGAGCCGAGAGGAAGGTCCGCGTAGGGAAGAAGGCTGAAATCACTTTCCGGAATGCCACTCAGATCCGCCTTGCCAATTCTCGCATCGGTAATTCCGGGAATGGACTCTATGGCGTCTTGCAGCTTTTGTACTTCAGGCGGCATGTCAGCTCCAAAAGAGGAAGGGAAAGAGAACAATGACCAATAGTGTAGAGCGAACCATCTACCGCCTGGAACACCGTAATCAGGTCGCCGCGAAGCAGGGCCAGCTTGGATTTGCCATCAGGCTGCGACCGAAGTAGATGAGCGATCAACCACTTCGAAGTCGGGGCCAAGTTGAACACGCAGCATCTCCAGGAATCGCTGCGCCGCGACATTGAATCGGTCCCGCTCCGCGGCCTCCCATGGCGATGGGGCAGGCGGATACGTCCAGTCAATGCTTGTGTCATACCAACTGCACAGGTGGTGGGCGAAACGCCATGTATTCTCCGGCAATGGGAGAAGGTGTGCATCGACACAGCACCCCCACTTATCCTTGGTGGCGTCATTTCCCGACCAGAGGCAGGTGCCACTACCGGGGTCGAAGAAGAATCTGAGGAGGTAAATGGGCATGTCGAGTGGCTTAGCTCCGGAGTTGGGCCGGGCCGCGAAGCGGTGCCGCCTTCAGTGAAATGCTAGGCATCTATCACTGGCCTTGCGATGCAGTCAGGCCATCCGAGCAGCCTGAGTTCATTTGAGACGGCGGATGGGAAGTGATCTATATGACTGATCGAGCGCATGCGCATGGGAAGTTGCGACAAAAGTCGGTAGTGACTAACTGGGCTGTGATGACGATGAAGAAATAGCTCTATCGCAGCTAGATACTCCGGATTTCTGGCGCCGGAAACAAAAAAGAACCGTCCTGCATTCTCGGTCTGCCCATCCATGGCGAGTGCACGGCCTAAGAGCTCCAGATACCCAGTGTCGTAAGCCGCACCGAAACAACTTCTTGCGAGGTGCGACAAAGCTGTTGCAGCGTCTCCATTGGCCAGGGCCGACTCAGCCGCTGCAATCTTCCATTTCTTGGGCGGACCACTGCGAATCTTCATACATGTCTAGATCTGGAATTAGGCCGCGCCGCGAAGCGGTGTCGGCTTGAATGAGTAAAAAGGAAACTCCCCATCCCTGCGGATAACCGCTCGGTCTTGAAGGACCATGATGGCTCTCACCATCGGTATGTCTGGACGAGGAGTTTCCAATGCGCACTATAACCATTGGTGTGGACTTGGCAAAACAGGTGTTCTCGGTATGTGCGGCTGACGCGGCAGGACGTATTCAAGAACGGCGGGAGCTTCGCCGGGAGGCATTCATCCAGTGGCTACCCAGCGTTCCGGAGGGTACGGTGGTGGCGATGGAGGCCTGCAGCGGCGCCCATCACTGGGCGCGCCGCTGCCAGGACTATGGCCTGCAGCCGCGACTGATAGCCGCCCAGTTCGTCGCCCCATTCCGCAAGAGCCGCACGGCCAAGAACGACCGCAACGATGCCGAAGCGATTGCGACCGCTGCCCGTCAGGGCAATATGCGCTTCGTCCCGATCAAGAGCGTCGATCAGCAGGTTCGACTGTCATGGCATCGGGTGCGCGAGGGCTACAAAGCCGAAGCACTGGCCACCAGCAACCGGGTGCGTGGGCTGCTGACCGAGGTCGGCGTGGTCGTGGCGCAGAGCGAGGCTGCGCTTCGCCGTGCGCTCGCTGATCTGGATTCATTGCCCATCCCGTCTTCGTTGTTGGAGCTGTTGCACGACGTCGACGCACACTGGCAGCAGCTGCGCGAACGCATCGCGCAGTGTGATCTCCGTATCCAGTTGCAGGCCAAGGCCGATGAAGCTTGCATGCGGCTCCAGGCCATCATCGGGGTTGGCCCGATCACAGCGGATGCCGTGGTGGCGACGATCGGCTCAGCACAGGACTTTAAGAATGGCCGGCAGTTCGCCGCGTGGCTGGGTCTGGTGCCGATGCAGCATTCCAGCGGTGGCCGTTCGCGACTCGGTCGCATCAGTTGCCGTGGTGATGGCTATTTGCGAACCCTGTTGATCCAAGGGGCTCGAAGCAGACTACAGCGGGCCAAGGCGGTGGCCTGGGAGAAGGCGACGCCGGAGCAACGCTGGATCCACGCCCTCGAACGACGACTGCCGTTCGGCAAGCTGCTGGTTGCCATTGCCAACAAGCACGCGCGACAGCTGTGGGCGATGCTGGCACATGGCTAGCGCTACGACGTCGAAGCATGGTTGAAGCATCCGATGGTGCAACGGCAGGTGCGTTGGCCGAAGGCATCGAATGAATGATTGATTTTGATTCACCGTCAGCGCGAGCAAAGTAGCAACAGGTCAGACCGACCTGGAGAGAGCGTGGCTAACTATTTGGCGCCATCAGGTGCAGCGGTTGATCCCCGCAGCATCGGCAAGGCCGATGAATGAAAGAGGCCTCCGGGTGCGGTTTTTACCTTGGTCCGGGCGTGAGTCATAGCGTCCAACAAGACCGTTTACGGAAATGCAGTCTGGCAACTGTTGAACCTGCTCATGCCGACATACGCGGCACGCAACATGAAGTAAGCAACAGCAACACAACGAATATCGCTAGAGCCTAAGCGCGAGAGGCAGGAGCACTGTTGCTTGAAGTTGACAGGGGTTTCCTTACGGACAGGGGTTTCCTTACGGAACTGTTAGGCCTCGATAAGCGATACGCCAACCAGGCCACGCAGACCGCAACTGTAAGCACGAGGAATCCGCCTACGCCATACGCGAATTGCGCGCCATCGTGATACGTGACAATGCCGTCAAAGTAGTTTCCCTCGCTGTTGTATGGAGTGACAGCGCGCTGGTAAGCGATGACGGATATTACTACTCCAGCGACTGCTAGAAGGAACGCAACGATTCCAACGCAGAGCGCAGCTAGCCTGCGCATCCCTAGTTTCGATCCCGTGCGCGATGTCGGCATATTAGGCCTAACTCTGGAATTAAGCCGACCCGCGAAGCGGGTTCGGCTTGAATGAATTGTTAGGCACCATCAACTGTGCCGCCCGAGAAAGAAACTATGAACTCCGCTGCCTTGCGACAAATATCTGCGTGAGGGGAGCGAACCACCAGAACCAATGGCTCCGTAGCGACGGGATCGATGTCCAGTTGCTGCCCAGGTGCACCACGAAGTGAAAGCGACAGCTCTGTCCAGTCGCGGGATTCCGGGGTGCGTGAGTCGCCATCCGAATCAATGTTGCAGCCAGCGCCCCACAGATGTTCAGCGATCAAGTAGTACGCCGGCCGTGGACCAGTAGCTTTGATTTTAATCGCGTGATCGTTGGACATGGGGCCTAACTCTGGAATTAAGCCGACTCGCGCAGCGAGTTCGGCTTGAATGAACTGTTAGGCGGCTGTGGCCACTTACCACCCCCCGGACCAATGCTGCCCTGCTTGTACAACCCAACGCGAGCCGATCATGCCACAGCTTGCGGGATGGGGCTTGCCCCGGAAACCTTGCCGAGCGTTGCTGCCGAAGTGTGATGAATTGATTGCGGCAGGGCGGTGAAGCGTAAGACGAAATGGCGAGCTTGCAGATGCCAGGAACAACTGGAACCGTTACCCGGAGCCGACCAGTGATTTGCCGATGTTGCTGCCGAAAGAAGAAGGGCCAGCCAACTCAGAACACCGCCGCCTAACTCTGGAATTAAGCCGACCCGCGAAGCGGGTTCGGCTTGAATGAACTGTTAGGCCCCATTTTGCACCATCAGAATTTGCTGAGGTTCTAGCCCCAGGGAGTGCG
>NZ_JBRRDY010000042.1:0-39118 GCF_056759935.1 Stenotrophomonas sp. STEN035 | reverse complement strand
GAGCCATGCTCGGCAGAACGTTCCCGGTAATGCCTCTGCCGAGCATGGCTCGGCACTACAGGACATCCAAAAAAAGCCCCGGCAGTGCCGGGGCTTTTTGGTCAGCGGTCCTTCTGTACCGCGTGCACCTTGTGCTGTTCGATGAACTCCTTGGACTGTTCGTCCAGCTTGTCACCGAGCATGCGCCGCACGCTCACGAAGAACAGTGGAATCAGCAGCACACCGATCACGGTGGCGAACAACATGCCGCCGATCACGCCGGTACCCAGCGAATGACGGGCGTTGGCGCCGGCACCGGTGGAGATGGCCATCGGCAGCACACCGAGGATGAAGGCGAATGAGGTCATCAGAATCGGGCGGAAACGCAGATGCGCCGCTTCGATGGTCGCTTCACGCAAGGTCTTGCCGGCGGCACGCTGTTCCACAGCGAACTCGACGATAAGAATCGCGTTCTTCGCTGCCAGACCAATCACCGTCACCATGCCGATCTTGAAGTACAGATCGTTCGGCAGGCCGCGCATCAGCGAGAACACCACTGCACCGAGGATGCCGATCGGCACCACCAGCAGCACCGACACCGGGATCGACCAGCTTTCATACAGCGCGGCCAGGCACAGGAACACCACCACGATCGACAGCACCATCAGCAGCGTTGCGGCATTGCCGGCGAGGATTTCCTGATAGGACATGCCTGACCAGTCGAAGCCGAAGCCTGCCGGCAGGTCGTCATGCACCAGCCGTTCCATCGTGCTCATGGCTTGACCGGAGCTGCCGCCCGGTGCCGGCGCACCGACGATGTTGACTGCCGAATAGCCGTTGTAGCGGTTCAATGCCGGCGGTGCATAGATCCACTCGGATTTGACCACCGCGCTGAGCGGAATCATCGCCGGCTGGCCGGTTGCATCCTTGCTCAGCGAGCTCGGTACGAAATAGCTGTTCAGCGATTCCGGACCGGTGCGATAAGCCGCGTCGGCCTGCATGTTGACGCGCTTGATGCGGCCACCATAGAAGAAGTCGTTGACGTAGACCGGTGCCAGCATCATCTGGATGGCGGTATACACGTCATTGACCGACACGCCCATGGCCTGGGCCTGCACGCGATCAACCTTCAACTGCAGCTGCGGTGCATTTTCCAGGGTGTTGGGACGTACGCCAGTCAGCGACTTGTCCTGGCTGGCGGCTCCCAACAAGGTGTTGCGCGCATCCATCAACGCATCCTGGCCCGCACCAGTACGGTCCTGCAGCCACATGTCGAAGCCGCCGAACTGACCCAGGCCCTGCACGGTTGGCAGGTTGACGAAGAAGATCTGTGCATCCTTGATGCCGTAGGCCTTCTTGTTCATTTTCTGGATGAACTCGGGCGCGGTTTCCTTGCGCTTGTCCCAGTCCTTGAGGCGGACGAAGGCCATACCTACGTTTTCGCCGGCACCGATGAAGCTGAAACCGGTGATCTGCATCAGGCCTTCAAAGGCTTCCTCGTCCTGCAAGGTGCCCAGCAGCTGATCGAACACGGCGCTGGTACGGGTCTTGGTGGCACCCGGCGGCAACTGCACGATGGCCAGTGCATAGCCTTGGTCTTCTTCTGGCAGGAAGCTGCCCGGCAGGCGGGTGAACAGGAAGCCGCACAGTACCAGCAGCAGGGCGAACACCATCAACCAGCGCGGGGCGTGCTTGATGACACCACCGACGGTGCCGACATAGCTCTTTTCCAGCTTGCCGTAGTACTTGTTGAAGGTGCGATAGACCCAGTTCGGGTTGTCGTTGTGGGTGGGCTTGAGGAAGGCCGCACACAGCGCCGGGGTGAAGGTCAGCGCCAGCAGGGCGGAGAAGCCCATCGCCATGGCGATGGTCAGTGCGAACTGCTTGTAGATCTCACCCGAGGCACCCGGCTGCAGTGCAGACGGAATGAATACCGCCGCCAGCACCACGGTGATGGCAACCACCGCGCCGGTGATCTGGCCCATGGCTTTCTGCGTCGCCGGCTTCGGATCGAGTTTTTCCTCGGTCATGATGCGTTCGACGTTCTCGATGACGACGATGGCGTCATCAACCACGATGCCGATTGCCAGCACCATTGCGAACAGGGTCAGCTGGTTGATGGTGAAGCCAATGGCCAGCATGCCCATGAAGGTGCCGAGCAGGGCGACCGGGATCACCAGGGTGGGGATGATGGTGGCGCGGAAGTTCTGCAGGAACACCAGCATCACCAGGAACACCAGGATGATGGCCTCGACCAGGGTGTGGACCACTTCCTCGATCGAGATGGTGACGAAGGTGGTGCTGTCGTACGGGGTGAACCAGCTCACGCCGGGCGGGAAGCTCGGGGCCAGCTCGTCCATCTTCGAGCGCACGGCTTCGGACACGTCCAGCGCATTGGCACCCGGCAGCAGCTGGATGGCGAACACCGCCACCGGCTTGCCGTTGTACTTGGTGTCAAAGCCATAGTTGGACGCACCGAAGGAAACCGTGGCGACATCCTTCAGCTTGACCACGCTGCCGTCGTTGTTGGCCCGCAGGATGGTGTTCTCGAACTCTTCCGGCGAACTGTAGCGGCCTTCGGCGGCTACGGTGGCGGTGAATGCCTGGCCGTTGGGCGCCGGGTCGCCGCCCACCGAACCGGCAGCGAACTGCAGGTTCTGGGTGCCGATGGCGTTGTACACGTCGGTAGCCGACAGGTGATAGCCCTGCAGCTTTTCCGGGTTCAGCCACACGCGCATGGCGTATTCGGAACCGAACTGCTGGGTGCTGCCAACGCCGGGAACACGCGAGACCTGTTCCAGCACGCGCGCGCCGACGATGTCGTTCAGCGCGTCACGGTCAACCGTACCGTCATCCGAACGCACGCCGATGGCCATCAGGAAGCCGGCGTTGGCCTTGGCTACCACCACGCCCTGCTTGGTCACTTCCGAGGGCAGGCGCGGCGTCGCCAGCGACACCTTGTTCTGCACCTGCACCTGGGCGATGTCGGCATCGGTGCCGCTGTCGAAGGTCAGGGTGATGGTGACGCGGCCGTTCGATGACGAAGACGAACTGAAGTACATCAGGTTGTCGATGCCGGTCAGCTGCTGCTCGATCACCTGGGTGACCGACTTCTCCGCGGTGGACGCACTGGCGCCCGGGTAGTTGGCGGTGACCGTCACCTGCGGTGGCGCCACGCTGGGGTAGGACTCGATACCCAGGTTGAGGATCGAGATCACGCCGCCAAGCGAGATCAGGATCGCCACCACCCAGGCGAAGACGGGATGCTCGATGAAAAATTTAGGCATGACGGAGTCCCGTTATTCCTTCTTTGCCGGGGCTGCCGCAGGCGCGCCAGCGGCGGGCTTGGCGGCGTCGGGCTGCCATGGCTTTGCCGTGGCAGCTGCGCCTTCCTTGACCTTCTGCACGCCCGAAACAATGATCTGGTCGCCAGCAGCCAGGCCCGAGGAGACCAGCCAGTTGCCGCCCTGCTGGTTGTCCAGGGTGACGTTCTTGCGCACGACCTTGCCGTCCTTGCCGACGATCAGCACGTAGCCGCCCTGGGTGTCACGCTGCACAGCCGCCTGCGGAACCAGGAAGGCATTGTGGCGCTCGCCCAGGTTGGCCTTGAAGCTGACAAACGAACCCGGCAGCAGGATGTGGTCCGGGTTGGGCAGCTGCGCACGCAGCGATACCGTGCCGGTAGCCGGATCAACCGTGGTCGAGGAGAAGTCCAGGGTGCCTTCGTGCGCATAGGCGCTGCCATCGGGCAGGTTGACCTGCACGGTGGTCTTGCCGTCGCCGGCCAGTGCCACCGCGCCCTTGTCCTGGGCTGCGCGCAGCAGGCTCAGTTCGTCGGCGGTCATCGAGAAGTTCACATACAACGGGTCGATCTGGTCGACGGTGGTCAGCAGGGTTACATCACCCTGGCCAACCAACGCACCTTCGGTGACCTGCTGCTTGCCGGCCTGGCCGGCGATCGGCGCGGTAACGCGGGCATAGCCGAGGTTGATGCGGGCGGTGGTGACCGCAGCTTCGGCCTGCTGTACGGCGGCGGCGGAAGAGCGCTCGGCGGCCTCGGCACTGTCCAGGTCGGACTTGGATACATAGCTCTGCGGTGCCAGCGAACGGGCGCGGTTGGCGGTGGCGCGGGCGTTGGCATAGGTTGCGCGGGCCGAAGCCAGTGCGCCTTCCGCTGATGCCAGCGCGGCCTGCAGCGGTGCCGGGTCGATCAGGAACAGCACCTGGCCTTCCTTGACCGCACTGCCTTCTTCATAGACGCGCTTCTGCAGCACGCCGGCCACGCGGGCGCGGACGTCAGCCGACCGGAACGGCGACAGACGGCCAACCAGTTCGCGCTGCAACGGCAGGGTCTGCGGTTTGGCGTCGACTACGCCAACCTCCTGCGGAGGCGGTGCGGCTTGCTCCTGCGGTTTTTTACAGGCGGCAAGGCTCAGTGTCGCTGCACAGGTGAGAGCGAGAAGACGCAGTGGGGCGGTCATCAGGAGAAACTCCGGGTGTTGTTTTTATTTGGAGCTGCGGCGGCTTCATACATAGACGCAAAGGCGCGTAGGAAACCGTCGGTGGCAAATTCGGCCCAGCGGCGACGCTGTTGTGGATCATCGCGGTATGGGGTGTGAAAGCGCTGTCGTTCAAAGTCCTGGCCTGCGATCATGCTGATCAACAGCTCGGCCATGAAATGCGGGTCGTCATGCTTGAGGCGCCCGCGCTGCATCTCGGTTTGCATCCATTCAGCCACATGGTTGCGGAGGGCTTCGTTGCTTCCCTGGTACATGAACTGTGCTTCGTCGCGGAATTCATGCACGCTGGCACCGATCAGCTGCGCGGTACGGCGGACATTGGGCTTGTTGCGATGCTCAAGGTAGCCGATGGCAAAGTCGAGCACGGTTTCGTGCAACGGTTTTTCTTCACATACGGATAACGCTGCCGTCGCGGTGGACACGTGCAGCTGCATCGCCTGCCGCAACAGCTCACGCTTGCTGCCGTAGCGGCTGTAGAGCGTCTGCTTGGAACAACCCGCCGCCGCTGCTATCGAGTCCATACTCAGGTGTATGCCCTGTTTGGCCAATAGCTCACGCACCGCTTCGAGCACGCGCTGGTCACGCGCGTCGGTTGGCGCGGGAGTGGCAGAGGGGGTTTGCATAAGCGGTGGACTATACCGTCCAGTTCAGAAACACCGCAACGTAATTCGTCTTTCACTGTGCCCGGTGAGGGAATGAGATTCAGGTGGCGGACATCGTTTACTGATCGTCTATCAGTGAAACCGTGGCTGTTGCTACCGTTGGACAGCAAATTGCGATGCAGATAATGCGGCCCTGCAGCAAGGTTCTTTTTGTTACCAGCGATACAATCGCGGTTTCTCCAAACGAGCAACACCCAAAGCTCTGCCATGAAATCGCAAAACAGTGCTGCCAAGTCCGTAAAGACGAAATCCAAACCAGCTGTGAAGCAGAACATCGCCGAAGCTGGCCTCTCGCTAGAACCGGTATTTGCAGCCTTGCGGAAGCGTTATCCCGCTGCGGCCGCGCAGGCGCAGGCAGTGGCATTTGCTACGGCGTTCTACAAGCGCATGGAAGCCGATGAGTTCACGCTGCACTCGGCCGACGATTGGGCTGTGCTGGCTGCGGGCATGCTGGAGTTCGCCCGCACCCGCAAGCCGGGCAAGGCCAACGTGCGCGTGTTCAACCCGGCGCTGAAGGCCGACGGTTGGGAATCGGCACACACCGTGCTGCAGATCGTCAACGACGACATGCCGTTCCTGGTGGACACGGTGACGCTGGCACTGGCCGAGCAGGGTATCGGCGTGCACGTGCTCGGCCATCCGGTGATCAGCATCGCGCGCGACAAGGCTGGCAAGCTCAGCGGCGTGGGCGAGGGCAAGCTGGAATCGGTGATGCTGCTGGAGATCGATCGCCAGCCGGCCGATGCGCTGGATGCCGTTGCCAAGCGTGTCAGTGGCGCGGTGGAAGACGTGCGCGCCATCGTCAATGACTGGCAGCCGATGACCGACAAGGCGGTGGCGCTGGCTGAAGACCTGGGCAAGCGTCCGTTGCCGGTGAGCAAGGCCTCGCGCGCCGAAGCACAGGAATTCCTGCGCTGGGCCGCCGACAACCATTTCACCTTCTTTGGCTACCGCGAATACAAGGTGGAGAAGAAGGGCAAGGAAGAAGTGCTGGTCGCCCAGAACGGCACCGGCCTGGGCCTGATGCGTGGCAAGGACACGATGGTCGCGCGCCCGGTCAAGGGTTTGGCGGCTGAAGGCCTGAACGCCACCAGCAGCCTGCACGACGCCCTGATCCTGACCAAGACCAATGCCCGCTCGCATATCCACCGCGGCGGCTACATGGACTACATCGGCGTGCTGGAATTCGACGCCAAGGGCAAGATCATCGGCGAGCAGCGCTTCCTCGGCCTGTTCACCTCCAGCGCCTACAACCGCCGCCCGTGGGAAATCCCGCTGGTGCGCCAGCGCTATGAAAACGTGATGGCACGTTCGGGCCTGAGCCTGTCCAGCCACAGCGGCAAGGCACTGCGCCACATCCTGGAGTCGCTGCCGCGCGAAGAGCTGTTCCAGTCCAGCGAGGACGAGCTGTTCCGCACCGCCATGGGCGTGCTTGGCCTGCAGGAGCGCGTGCGTAGCCGCCTGTTCCTGCGCCGCGACAAGTTCAGCCGCTTCATCTCGGCGCTGGTGTTCCTGCCGCGCGAGCGCTTCAACACCGACGTGCGCCTGCGCGTTGAAAGCATGCTCAAGGATGCCCTGCAGGGCGAATACGTCGACTCCAGCGTGGTGCTGGGCGACTCGCCGCTGGCGCAGGTGCACCTGATCGTGCGTCCCAAGGCCGGGCAGAGCCTGGAGCTGGACGTGGAGGGCATGGAGAAGCGCCTGGCCCACGTGCTGCGCAACTGGCAGGACGATCTGCGCGAAGCGTTGGTCGCCAGCCACGGCGAAGGCGAAGGCCTGCGCATTGCCTCGCGTATCGGCAAGGCACTGCCGGCCGGTTACATCGAGGACTCCAGCGCTGAAATCGCCGCGGCCGACGTCGCCCAGCTGGATGCATTGACCGGTCCGGACGATCTGCGTCTGAGTCTGCAGGCAATCCGTCGTGACGAGGTCGATGGCCTGCGTCTGAAGCTGTACCGCCAGCTGGAAGACATTCCGCTGTCCGACGTGCTGCCGATGATGGAAAACATGGGCCTGCGCGTGATCGCCGAGCGCCCGTACAAGCTGATGGTCGACGAAGCGCCGGTCTACGTGCAGGACTTCGAAGTCGAATCCACCATTGGTGCGATCGACCCGGCCAGCGCCAATGCCGCCTTCAGCGATGCCTTCGCCCGCGTCTGGCACGGCGATGCCGAGAACGACGGCTTCAACCGTCTGGTGCTGGGCGCCGGTCTGGATTGGCGCCAGGTGTCGATGCTGCGCGGTTACTGCAAGTACCTGCTGCAGATCGGCGTGCCGTTCTCGCAGGCCTACGTGGAAGGCACCTTCAACCGCTACCCGCTGCTGGCGCGCCTGATCGTGGAGCTGTTCGAAGCCCGCTTCGAGCCGACCCCGTCTGCTGACAAGGCGGTGCTGGACGCGCAGCTGGCCCAGTTCAAGCAGCTGGCCGGTGACGACGCTGCCACCCTCAAGCTGCTGGACGGCGTGGTCAAGGCACGCAAGAGCGACCGTGCCGCGCGCATGGCGCTGGTCCACGAAGTGCTGATCAAGCTGCTCGACGGCGTGTCCAGCCTGGATGAAGACCGCATCCTGCGCAGCTTCATCGGCGTGATCGAAGCCACCTTGCGCACCAGTTATTACATGGTCCGCAAGGACGGCGTGCGTGCCGATGGCGGCCCGGCCGACTACATCAGCTTCAAGTTCGACGCCGCCAAGGTGCCGGACCTGCCCAAGCCGCGCCCGTACCGCGAAATCTTCGTGTGCGGCCCGCGCGTGGAAGGTACCCACCTGCGCTTCGGCCCGGTTGCCCGTGGCGGCCTGCGCTGGTCGGACCGTCGCGAAGACTTCCGCACCGAGGTGCTGGGCCTGGTCAAGGCACAGATGGTCAAGAACACCGTGATCGTGCCGGTCGGCTCCAAGGGCGGTTTCTTCGCCAAGCAGCTGCCGGACCCGGCGGTGGACCGTGATGCCTGGTTCGCCGAAGGCGTGGCCTGCTACAAGCGCTTCATCAACGGTCTGTTGGACATCACCGACAACATCGTCAACAACAAGATCGTGCCGCCGCAGGGTGTGGTGCGTCATGACATGGACGATCCGTACCTGGTCGTCGCTGCCGACAAGGGCACCGCGACGTTCTCCGACACCGCCAACGGCATCGCCCGTGCGCACGGTTTCTGGCTGGACGACGCGTTCGCCTCCGGCGGCTCGGTCGGTTACGACCACAAGGGCATGGGCATCACCGCACGTGGTGCGTGGGAGTCGGTCAAGCGCCACTTCCGTGCGCTGGGCCGCGACTGCCAGAAGCAGGACTTCACCGTGGTCGGTGTCGGCGACATGTCCGGCGATGTGTTCGGCAACGGCATGCTGCTGTCCGAGAAGATCCGTCTGGTCTGCGCTTTCGACCACCGCCACATCTTCCTCGACCCGAACCCGACGGCTGCCAGCTCGTTCAAGGAACGCGCGCGCATGTTCAAGGTGCCGCGTTCGAGCTGGGCCGACTACGACAGCAAGCTGATCAGCAAGGGCGGCGGCATCTACCCACGTTCGCTCAAGTCGATCGAGATCACCCCGGAAGTGCGTGAAGCACTGGGCATCGACGCCGGCATCAAGGCGATGAACCCGACCGACCTGATCAATGCCGCGCTGAAGGCACCGGTTGACCTGCTGTGGAACGGTGGCATCGGTACCTACGTCAAGTCGGCGACCGAGACCAATGCCGATGTCGGCGACCGTGCCAACAACGGCCTGCGCGTCAACGGTGGCGAGCTGCGCTGCAAGATCGTGGGCGAGGGTGGCAACCTGGGCATGACCCAGCTCGGCCGCATCGAAGCTGCGCAGGTTGGCGTGCTGCTCAACACCGACTTCATCGACAACTCGGCCGGTGTGGATACCTCCGACCACGAAGTCAACATCAAGATTCTGCTCAACGACGTGGTGCGCGCCAAGAAGCTCACCGTGGAGCAGCGCAACAAGCTGCTGGCCTCGATGACCGACGAGGTGGGCGAGCTGGTGCTGATGGACAACTACCGTCAGAACCAGGCACTGAGCCTGATGGAGCGGATGAGCAGCAAGCGTCTGGGTTCCAAGCAGCACTTCATCCGTACGCTGGAGAAGCAGGGCCTGCTGGATCGCCAGATCGAATTCCTGCCGTCCGATGCCGAGCTGTCGGCACGCAAGCTGCGTGGCCAGGGCCTGACCCGTCCGGAGCTGGCAGTGCTGCTGTCGTATTCCAAGATCGTCGCCTTCCAGCAGCTGCTGGAGTCGGACATCCCGGAAGACCCGTACCTGTCCAAGGAGCTGCTGCGTTATTTCCCGCAGCCGTTGCAGAAGAAGTACGCCGACGCGATGGACCGTCACCGCCTGAAGCGCGAAATCATCGCCACGGCCGTGACCAACCAGACCATCAACCGCATGGGTGCCACCTTCCTGATGCGCATGCAGGAAGACACCGGCCGCACCGTGGCCGAGGTCGCCAAGGCCTACACCATCAGCCGTGAAACGCTGGACGCACGTGCACTGTGGACGCAGATCGACGCGCTCGACGGTACCTTGCCGGAAGCGGTGCAGGTGGACGCACTGGAAGTGATCTGGAAGCTGCAGCGCTCGTTCGTGCGTTGGCTGCTGACCCGTCCGGGCGCGATGCCGGGCATCACTGCTGCGGTGGATCGTTACCAGGGCCCGTTCAACGACATCCGTGTCGCCTCGGGCGTGCTGCCGGATTCGCAGCGCCCGGCCTATGAGGCCAGCGTTGTGGCATGGAAGGAAAAGGGCTTGCCGGCAGCATTGGCACAGCAGCTGTCTGAACTGCAGTTCCTGGAGCCGGCGTTCGACATCATTGAACTGGCGCGTCCGCGCAAGCTCAAGCCGGTGGACGTGTCCAAGGTCCACTTCCGCCTTGGCGAAGCCCTGCAGATGCCGTGGCTGTTCGAGCAGATCGACGCGCTGGAGGTCAACGGCCGTTGGCATGCCGTTGCCCGTGGCGTGCTGCGCGACGAGCTGGCTGCGCATCAGCGTGCACTGGCTGGCCAGGTGCTGTCGATGAAGGGCGCGACCGCCGAGGCCAAGGTGGCTGCGTGGTTGGGCCGTGATGACAGTGGCCTGCGTTTCACCCTGGCGATGCTGGCCGAGCTGGCTGAGCAGAAGACGCTGGACTACCCGACGGTGTCGGTGGCGGTACAGCGTTTGGGCCAGTTGGCTGCGCACGGCGCTTAAGCCGGTAGGTTTTTGTTTTGGAGAACGGGCCCGAGAGGGCCCGTTCTTTTTTTTTGGTTAAGTCAAAAGCTTGCCCTCACCCCAACCCCTCTCCCGCAGGCGGGAGAGGGGCTTAAGCGCCGCGAGCGCAAGCATCCTGTGCAATTGCCGTTGTAGCCCCTCTCCCGCGCGCGGGAGAGGGGTTGGGGTGAGGGCAAGCTCTTGGCTTTGGCCTTCAGTTTCCAAGCAAACGAAAGCACCAGTCAGCACACCAGCAGGTTATCCTCGCCCTCCAAGCCGAACCGAAGACGCGCCCGTGTCCCCCCGAATCGCTTTCCTCGCCAGCACCGTCGAGACTGCCCAGCAGGCCCGCGTCAGCCTGGCTGCCCGCTATGGCGATCACAACCCGGAAGACGCGGATGTGATCTGCCCGTTGGGCGGCGACGGCTTCATGCTGCAGACCCTGCATCGCCATGGCGGTAAGGGCAAACCGGTGTTCGGCATGAAGCTGGGCACCGTCGGCTTCCTGATGAACCACCATCGCGAAGATGATCTGATCGAGCGCCTGGCCCTGGCCGAACCGGCATACCTCCGACCGCTGGAAATGATCGCCCAGACCGAGTCCGGTACCACCACCGGCTCGCTGGCCTACAACGACGTATCGCTGCTGCGGCAAACCCGCCAGGCCGCGCACATCGGCATCGACCTCAATGGCCAGCAACGGGTGGAAGAACTGATCTGCGACGGCGTGCTGGTCTCCACGCCCGCCGGCAGCACCGCGTACAACTACTCGGCGCATGGCCCGATCCTGCCGCTGGGCTCCAACACGATTGCCTTGACCCCGCTGGCCCCGTACCGCCCGCGTCGCTGGCGTGGCGCCATCCTCAAGGCCGAGACCGAAGTGCGCTTCCGCGTGCTCGATCCCTATAAGCGCCCGGTCAGCGTCACCGCCGACTCGCACGAAACCCGTGACGTGGTGGAAGTGACCATCCGTGAATCGCGCGAGCGCCAGGTGACCTTGCTGTTCGACCCTGAGCACAACCTGGAAGAGCGCATCCTGAGCGAGCAGTTCATGGTTTGAGGGCGGGGATCGGGGCTGGCGGGATTCGGGATTGGGGGAAGCGCTCTGCTTCCGGGTAGACTGGGTCCCGTTCCTTGATCGTATTGGGTTCATCGTCCATGGGTGACAACACTCCCCGGCTTCTCACCGTTGCGGTTACTTCGCGCGCACTGTTCGACCTCGAAGAAGGCCATGCCCTGTTCGAACGCGAGGGTCTTGAGGCCTATGCCGCCTACCAGCGGGCGCACGAGGATGATGTGCTCAAGCCTGGCGTTGCCTTCCCGGTGGTGCGCAAGTTGTTGGCACTCAATGATGGTGCACCGGTGGAAACCCCGCGCGTCGAGGTGATCCTGTTGTCGCGCAACTCCGCAGATACCGGCCTGCGCATCTTCAACTCCATCCAGCACTACAAGCTGGATATCGTGCGCGCCACCTTCACCGCCGGCGAGCCGACCTGGCCGTATGTAAAGCCGTTCGGCACCGACCTGTTCCTGTCGGCCAACCCGGATTCGGTGCGCCGTGCCCTGGTCAACGGCATCGCCGCAGCGACGATCCTGCCGCAGAGCGCGCAGGACGTTGCCACTGCGTCGGCTGCCGCGACCGATACCGGCCGCTCCAAGACCCAGCTGCGCATCGCCTTCGATGGTGACGCGGTGATCTTTGGTGACGAAAGCGAACGTATCTCGCGCGAGCAGGGCGTGGAGGCATTCGGCCGCCACGAACGCGAGCGTGCGCACGAGCCGCTCAGTGGTGGCCCGTTCCGCAATTTCCTGTCGGCATTGCATGCCTTGCAGGCGGCGTTCCCGGCCGGCGAAGCCGCACCGATTCGCACCGCGCTTGTGACCGCACGTTCCGCACCTGCGCACGAACGCGTGATCCGCACCCTGCGCGAGTGGGGTGTGCGGTTGGACGAAGCGTTGTTCCTGGGCGGCCGCCACAAGGGCCCGTTCCTGGAAGCCTTCGGTGCCGACATCTTCTTCGACGACTCGCAGCACAACATCGACAGCGCACGTCAGCATGTGGCTGCAGGGCATGTGCCGCATGGTGTAGCCAATCCGGATTGAACCGGTTGTTTATAGGAGCGGCGTAAGCCGCGAAGCTGGTGACAAGACCGAATGCATACTGCCTGCAATGGCAGCCAATGCCGCTTCGGCAACATTTGTGGCTTCGCGGCTTACGCCGCTCCTACAAAAGCGTCGCATGCTAGGATGAAGCCGCTTTCGCGGGTTCCCAGCTGAACCAGCGGTAATCCTGCCGCGTCCTGATCTGCACGAATGCAGCAGATCCCTCCCGCACTGCACCCACCCGGTGATCCAGGGGCGGGGCCTGTTCCCCGACCGGTAGCGTCAACGTACCTGCCATTCCCTATGCGCTGCCCTGCGTGGCGGCCGGGTGTTTCGCGCGCCGCGCGGGACTGGACGCATTGTCTCTCCTGCACGGCGCATAACGCGCCCTTGCGCAGTGCCGTCGCGTTTACGCGATTGCAGCTTTACAGGAGAAACAACCCGAATGACCATGCGTATCGCCATTCTTGGAGCCGGCCCGAGCGGCCTGGCGCAACTTCGTGCCTTTGAATCCGCCCGTCGAGGTGGGGCTGAAGTGCCAGAGATCGTCTGCTTTGAAAAGCAATCGGATCTCGGTGGGATGTGGAATTACACATGGCGTACCGGGCTGGATGCTTATGGCGAACCCGTACATGGCAGCATGTACCGCTACCTCTGGTCGAATGGCCCGAAGGAAGCGCTGGAGTTTGCCGACTACAGTTTCGAAGAGCATTTTGGCCGCCCGATCGCCTCCTATCCGCCACGCGCCGTGTTGCGCGACTACATCATGGGCCGTATCGAGAAGAGCGGCGTGCGTGATCAGATCCGCTTCAACATGGCTGTGCAGTGGGTCGACTACTCGGAGCAGACCGAGCGCTTCACCGTCACCGTCCGCGACCTGAAGAAAGACGAGCTGCTGACCGAGGAGTTCGACCGGGTAATCGTTGCCACCGGGCATTTCTCCACGCCGAATGCGCCGTTTTTCGAGGGCGTGGATCGGTTCCCCGGCCGCGTGCTGCACGCGCATGATTTCCGCGACGCCTGCGAGTTCGCAGACAAGGATCTGTTGCTGGTGGGCTCCAGCTATTCGGCCGAGGACATCGGCACGCAGTGCTACAAATACGGCGCCAAGTCGGTGACCTTCAGCTATCGCAGTGCGGCAACCGGTTATGACTGGCCGGCGGCCTTTGAAGAAAAGCCATTGCTGCAGCGTGTTGAAGGCAATACCGCGCACTTCATCGATGGCAGCAGCAAGGATGTGGATGCCATCGTGCTGTGCACTGGCTACCAGCACCATTTTCCGTTCCTGCCCGATGCGTTGACCCTGCGCACCCGCAACCGTCTGTACCCCGGTGATCTGTACAAGGGTGTGTTCTGGATCGACAACCCCAGGCTGATCTATCTGGGCATGCAGGACCAGTACTACACCTTCAACATGTTCGATGCGCAGGCCTGGTATGCGCGCGACGTGATCCTTGGCAGGATCACGCTGCCGGCGAGCGATGCAATGCGTGCAGATAGCGAAACCTGGCTGGCGCGTGAGGAGGCGACAACTTCGGCCGCGCAGGACATCGACTTCCAGACAGAGTATGTGCGCGATCTGCTCGATGCCACTGACTATCCGGACTTCAACGTCGAGGCTGTGGCCGCGCTGTTCAAGCAGTGGAAGCACGACAAGAAGGACGACATTCTTGGCTATCGCAACTACAGCTATCGCTCGGTGCTGACCGGCACGCTGGCCCCGCTGCATCACACGCCGTGGATGCAGGCGATGGATGATTCATTGGACGCCTTCCTCGCCGACAGCATGATCGAGGAGCAGCCGCGCAGGATTGCCTGATGGAGATGGCGCCGGTCAGCCCGGCGCCTGTCCCAGTGGCAGCAGGATATTGGTCAGTCGCCAGCGCAGCCCCTGGCGACTGAGTACGAACACGACTTCGCGGCCATCTTCCAGGTGGGTGGTGGCGGTGTAGCGCGACAGTGATTCGTAATGGCCGGTGGTATTGGCCAGCGGCTTGGCCGGCGAGGGCGGCGCCCAGGTATCGCCGCCGACGGTATCGCCGATGGCCCGCTTCCACAGGCTGTCGCCCTGCAGCAGGGCGGCAATACCCAGCGGGGTGACGAAGGTATCGACGCCGGCTCCGGTTAGATTGCCGGCCATGCCCAGGGCGACCTGGCCGAATAGACTCGACTGCATGTCGCTGCCGGCGCGGCGCACGATGTAATCGTTGATCTGCGCTTTGATGTTGACCCGCACCGCGCCGAAGTCGACGTGTCGCGCCAGCTTGCCGGTGTCACGCTGTTCGATGGCCTGGCTGATGCCGCGGATCGCCAGATAGGGGCCGCCGATCACGTAGGCGGCCAGCAGCACGGCGATGGCGATGACGGTGGCGAGTATCCACTTCTTCATTGCGTTGCTGTCCTCGAGATCAGGGATGTGCGGGGATGCTGGCTTCGGCCCAACGGCGCAGCATCACCAGGGTTTCGGCCCAGGCCTGGCTACAGAAGCCCAGGTACTCGCTGTCGCCGTTCCAGCCCAGGTGATGGAACTCCAGCACGGTCATCGGCTCGCCTTCATGCGGAAGACCGCGCCAGGCGCCGGGGCTGGCCCGGCGTGACAGGTCGAAGCGGATCTCGGTGCCAGTCCAAGCCGAGGCCGGGCTTTGCGGCGGGTGGCGGCTGATCACCTCCCAGCGGATGCAGCGCTCGGGAATGATCTCCAGCACCTTCAGCGCGACCACGCCATGGCCGGAGCCAGGGTTGTGGCTGATCACCGTGTCGCCGTCGATGAGCGATTGCTGGTGCGGTATCCACCAGTGGCTCAGTCCTTCGGCGCTGGCCAGGCCGCTGTAGACGGTGGCCAGCGGGGCATCGATCCAGACTTGCAGGTGGATGCTGGTCATGGCGGCTTCCTGTCGAAGGTTGCCGCCAAGCGTGCCGCAAACCAGGTTGGTTTGCGTGAAGCCCGCGCTAATCAGAACTCCAGGTCCAGGGCGGCGCACAGGTAGTCGACGAACGGACCGAGTGCGGCCAGGTCCTTGGCCAGGGTCTGGCGCAGGCGCGGGCCGGTCATCGTCTCGTCGTCCAGCGAGCGCCATAGCACCCAGTTGCGGTGCTTGAGGTCGTCGATGAACTCGAAATCGGCCGGGAAGCCGCGCGGTGGCCGCACCAGCTTTTCGCTGCTTTCGAACTCGTAGCGCTTGCGCGTGGCCGGCGCATGCGCAGCCGCCTTCCAGCTGCCGGGGTTGTCGAGGATGAACTGACGCAGGCGGCGCTGTACGTCCGGTTCCGGGTGCCAGATGCCAGCGCCGACAAAGCTCTCGCCCGGTGCCAGATGGATGTAATACGACGGCGCCGGCACCTGCTTGCGGCGCTCATGGAACAGGCGCGCACCCTGCCAGGTCTTGTACGGCGCCTTGTCGTGGGAGAAGCGCGAATCACGGTAGATGCGGAACAGCGAGCCGCCGACGGTGCGCGGATCGGCCTGGAAATGCGTGCTGACCTCGCTCAAATCCGGCTGCAGATCGGTGATCAGGCGCAGGAAGGGCTGGCGTACATGGTCTTCGTACTGCTGCTTGTGCTCGGCAAACCAGCTCTTGTCGTTGTGGCGTGCCAGCGCTTTCAGGAACTTGAAGCTGGCATCGCTGAAATACTGGGTCATGGTGTGTCCTGCAGGGTATGGCGCCACTGGTCCAATGCATCCAGCAAGGCCAGTGAGTCCGGGTTGTCCTTGTGTTCTTCGCGCAATTCGGCGATCTGCGCGATGTATTCCGGCAAGGTCTGCTCGGCCAGGCCGGGGGTGGTGAAGCGCTGCTG
This sequence comes from Stenotrophomonas sp. STEN035, assembly GCF_056759935.1. NCBI lineage: Bacteria > Pseudomonadati > Pseudomonadota > Gammaproteobacteria > Lysobacterales > Lysobacteraceae > Stenotrophomonas > Stenotrophomonas sp. STEN035. The sequence goes on along the minus strand of NZ_JBRRDY010000042.1, from coordinate 22,869 downwards.
ACGATACGCATCCCAGCGTGAGCGTGCGGTGGCGTCGAGCGTCTGCGGATGGTTGCGGGCGCGGTAGCGGAACAGCAGCTCGGGCAGGCGTGGGTCGCGGAAGCGCTGTTCCAGCTCGGCCAATGCTTCCGGCGGTGCAGTGCGCACCTTGCTGAGCAGGCCCTTGTCACCTTCGGCCAGGAAGCCGTCGTACAACGAAGCATCGGCGTCGATCGGACCGTCATTTACGCGCTCACGCGCGAACACTTGACGGGCCTTCTCGGCCAACTGTGGTGCAAGCGCGCGCAGCTTCTCGGCCTTGGCTTCGATCACCGCCGGATCAATGGCCAGACGCTCGAAGTCGGCCTCGCGCAGATGATTCCAGGCGACCAGCGCTGGCACCTTGTTGAGGTGAACCTCTTTCAGCGGAATGCGCTGTTGGCCTTCGGGCAGGTCGGCGGCGCGCGTATACAGGCGCGCGGTGATTTCTTCGACCGACAGCTCAAGCAGCGGCTCGATATCGCCTTCCAGATCAAACACGATCACCCGGTTGTTGATATGCGGATGGCGGGCCAGCGGCAGCACCGGTGCAGCGCACAGGCGGCTGGCCGGGTAGCGCATCGATATGTGCAGCACCGGCTCCATCGCCACCACGTCGAGCAGGCTGCCAACGTAGCGCTTGTCGCGCAGACGCAGCGCGTAGTCCCACATGCGCGGCTGCGCCTCACGGAAGCGCCGCGCCATGCCAATGGTGGCGTAAACGTCGGACAGCGCCTCGTGGGCATCGCCTTCGCGCACGTCATTGGCCAACGCCAGGTGTTCGAGTTTGAACGAGGTGGCGCCGTCTTCGCGCTTGGGCCAGTTGATGCCGTCCGGGCGCAGTGCGTGTACCAACCGCAACATGTCGAGCAGGTCCCAGCGCGAATTGCCGCTGCGCCACTCGCGCTCATAGGGATCATGGAAATTGCGGAACAGGCCGTAGCGCACAAACTCGTCATCGAAGCGCAGGGTGTTGTAACCCAGCGTGCAGGTCTGTGGCTTGCTCATCAACTCGTTGATGCGGGCGAAGGCCTCGGCCTCGCTGACACCTTCTGCCAACGCATGCTGCGGGGTAATGCCGGTGATCAAGGTAGCGACCGGCGAGGGCAGCAGGTCGTCGGCCGGCTTGACGTAGAAACTGACTGGTTCGTCGATGACTTTCAGGTTGGCATCGGTGCGCACTGCCGCGAACTGGGCGATGCGGGTGCGACGCGGGTCCTGGCCGAAGGTTTCCAGGTCGTAGAACAGGAAGCTCTCGGCCATCAGTGCGCTCCTTCCAGTACTGGCAGGCGATCATGGATTACCTGCTCCAACCCGGCCCAGTCGATGTTGTCGAGCGAGTCGTGGCCGGCGGTGGCGTCGGCCAGGATGGTCTGCTGCAGACGTGTACGTTCAAGCGCGACTGCATACGGCGTGTGCAGGAAGGTGACCATCGTGTAATGCGGCACGAAACGGGTGGGCCAGCGGGCCTGCAGTGCCTGCTCCAGCTCGCGCTGCAGCAGGTAGCCCGGGTCCGCGACGCGGTCGCGCATCTCCAGATAGTTGTCCAGGGCCATCTGCTGGATGGCGGCGGCATTGGGTTTGCGCTCGGCTTCAAAAGCGGCGAAGGCTTCTTCGGTGCCCGGATGCTCGGCCAGACAGCGTGCCAGCACCACGCAGTCTTCGAACGCGCAGTTCATGCCCTGGCCGTGGAACGGAACCATTGCATGCGCAGCGTCGCCGATCAGCACCGCCTTGCCGCGCTGATGCCAGCGTTCCAGGTACAGCGTGCCGAGCAGGCCGGGTGGATGCTGTTCCCAGTCGGCGCGCAGGTCCGGTATCAACGGCAGCGCATCAGCGAAGTCGCGCTGGAACAGGGCTTCTGCTTCCGCACCGTTGCGCACCGTTGCGAAACTGGGCTCGCCCTCATTGGGCAGGAACAAGGTGACGGTGAAGGTGCCTTCGTCGTTGGGCAGGGCGATGCACATGTAGTTGCCGCGCGGCCAGATGTGCAGGGCGTTGGCTTCGATCTGGAAGCTGCCGTCGGCGGCCGGTGGGATCTCCAGTTCCTTGTAGGAATGATCGAGGAATTCGATGCGCTCGCCCAAGGGCAGCTTGCGATTCATCGCTGCACGCAGCGCCGAGCCAGCGCCATCGGCACCGATCAACGGCGTGTTGAAGTGGATGTCGTGTGGCTGGTCGTCGCGGTCATCGATGAAGCGTGCATAGCCGGCATCGAAGTCCACGGTGTGCAGACGGCGGTGGAAATGCACGGTTGCACCCGCTTCCTCGGCCAGCTGCAGCAAGGTGGTGTTGAGGTCTTTGCGGTGCACCGACCAGATCACCTCGCTGTCGTCGCGACCGTAGCGCTGCAGATCAGGCTCGCCTTCGCGCGGGTGCACCATGCGGCCGCGCATCATCACCGCCTTGGCCATCACCTCGTCTTCGACGCCGGCCTGGCGCAAGGCATTGCGGCCACGTTCGGCCAGCGCCAGATTGATCGAGCGGCCGGACTCGTAGTCAGCGATACGCGGATCGCCGCGACGTTCGTAGACGGTGATTCTCCAGCCCTGCCGCGACAGCAGGATGGCAAGCAGGGAACCGGCCAGGCCGGCGCCGATCAGGGTGAGGCTGCGTGGGGTGGGGGTATTCAATTCACAGTATTCCGTTGGTCAGACGCCAGCCCAGGTTTCCACTTCGTCGATGAAGCGGTAGACATCGCTGTAGCGGTTGTACAAGGGCGTGGGCGAGATGCGGATGACATCGGGCTCGCGCCAGTCGCCGAGCACGCCGACCGATTGCAGGTATTCGAACAGCGAGCGGCCCTGCGCGCGACCGCCAGCCACGCGCAGCGACAACTGGCAGCCACGGCGTTCGGCTTCGGCAGGGGTGATGATCTGCAGCACATGATCCAGGCGCGCACGCACCATGGTTTCCAGGTAGCCGGTGATCTTGAGCGATTTGGTGCGCAGCGCGTCCATGCCGGCCTCGTCATACAGCGCCAGCGATGCTCGCAGTGGAGCCAGTCCGAGCACCGGCGGATTGCTCAGTTGCCAGCCTTCGGCGCCCAGCTCGGGCACGAACTCAGGTGCCATCTGGAAGCGGGTGGCCTGCTCATGGCCCCACCAGCCGGCGAAGCGCGGCAGTGAGGTGTCCTTGGCGTGGCGCTCGTGCACGAAGGCGCCAGCAACCGCACCCGGACCGGCATTCAAGTATTTGTAGTGGCACCACACCGCGAAATCCGGTGCGACGTCGTGCAGGTTCAACGGCACGTTACCGACCGAGTGGGCGAGATCGAAGCCGATGTTGGCGCCTTGTGCGCGTGCGAGGCGGGTGATCGCATCGAGGTCGAATACCTGGCCGGTGCGGTACTGCACGCCTGGCCACAGCACCAGTGCGACGCGCTTGCCGTGTTCGCTGATGGCCTGTTCGATGGCCTGCATCGAGATGGTGCCGTTGGCTTCGTCCGGCTGCACTTCGATCAGGTCGGTGGCCGGATTGAAGCCATGGAAGCGGATCTGTGCCTCGACCGCGTGGCGGTCGGTCGGAAAGGCGCCGGCTTCCATCAGGATTGCCGGGCGCTCGCTGCTGGGGCGGTAGAAGCTGACCATCATCAGGTGCAGGTTCACGCTCAGCGTGTTCATTGCCACCACTTCGTGTGGCAGGGCGCCAACCACGCCGGCCAGTGAATCGCGCACCAGGCGGTGATAGCTCAACCATTGCGTCGGACCGGTGAAGTGGCCCTCGACGGCGATGCGGCCCCACTGATCCATCACTTCCTGCACCATCGCCTGCGCGCCGCGTGGCTGCAGGCCCAGCGAGTTGCCGACGAAATAGGCTTGATCGGCACCTTGGTGCTGCGGAATCAGGAACTGGCTGCGCAGGTGGCGCAGCGGATCGGCGGCATCAAGTGCGGTGGCGTGGGCAGGTGACAGCGTTTCGTTCATCGGTGCGGACACGTCGAGGATGTACCCGCAGTGTAACCGCGCGCGGCCGCTCAGGCCTCGGGTGTGACCGGTCTGGGTAGTGGATGCACGGCTCCGCATTGTGTGCAGGTGCGGTGTTCGGTCGAGGCATGGAACCGGTCGAAGACCTTGGGCAGATCGGTCTCGATGTTCTTCAGGTGGAAGAACTCCTCGTAGATCTTGTGATTGCATTGCTGGCAGAACCACATGAAGCCATCGAGCTCATGGTCCAGGCGCTTGCGCTCGACCACCAGGCCGATCGAACCGGGCATGCGCTGCGGCGAATGCGGTACGCGTGGTGGCAGCAGGAATATCTCGCCGGCGCGGATCGGAATGTCGCGCACTGCACCATCTTCCTGCACGCGCAGCACCATTTCGCCTTCAAGCTGGAAGAACCACTCCGGGCCCTCGTCCCAGTGGTAGTCATTGCGGCTGTTCGGACCGGCAACCACCATGACGATGAAGTCACCGTTTTCGATCATCTTGTTGCCGACTGGCGGCTTCAGGAGATGGCGGTGTTCTTCGATCCAGCCGAGCAGGTTCAGGGGTAGGGGGAGCATGCGGGGCCTATGTGGGTGGTGACTGCTTCCTTCTCCCCCCGGGAGAAGGTGCCCGAAGGGCGGATGAGGGTCGGTTGTGCCTTGAGCGCGGACCGACCCTCACCCCAACCCCTCTCCCGCAGGGAGAGGGGCTTTCAAGCTCAATGCCTTTTGCCCTTCCGCGGCACGAACGACAATGCCTTCTCGTACGCCGGCTGCAGCTCCTCCGGCGAGCCCACATCAATACCCATCTCGCTGACCCGGCCGTCGCGCAGGCTGTAGACCCAGCCGTGCACCATCAGCTTCTGGCCGCGGGCCCAGGCGTCCTGCACGATGGTCGAGCGGCAGGCGTTGACCACCTGCTCGATCACGTTCAATTCGCACAGGCGCGCGTGGCGCAGCTCCGGGTCGTCGATCTGCGACAGGATGTCGTCGTGTTTCTGGGCGACGTCGCCTACATGGCGCAGCCAGTTGTCGGCAAGGCCGACGCGCACCTTGTTCAAGGCCGCATGCACGCCGCCGCAGCCGTAGTGGCCGACGATCAGGATGTGTTTGATCTTGAGCTGGTCCACGGCGTACTGGATCACGCTCAGGCAGTTCAGGTCGGTATGCACCACCACGTTGGCGATGTTGCGGTGAACGAAGATCTCGCCCGGCGCCATGCCGATGATCTGGTTGGCCGGTACCCGCGAATCGGAACAGCCGATCCACAGGTACTCGGGGCTCTGCTGCTTGGAAAGCTGATGGAAAAACTCGGGGTCTTCCTTCTCGATCCGGTCCGCCCATTCGCGGTTCTTCTGCAGCAGGTTATGGATGTCTTTCATGGTGAAGCTTCCCTTGCGATCTTGAGGGGTAGGGCGCTGCTGCGCGTTTGCACGGCAGCGTCGCGGGAAACGGGGCGCGGCTCAGGCATCGTGCTGGTCGCCGTGCTCACTGCGATACAACTGCATCCACTGCGCGAGTTCGTGGGCGTCAGGTGTGTCCAGGGCCTGCAAGGCCCCGATCACCGCCAGCTGGTTCGCCTGCGGGTGGTTCTGGCTCAGCTTCAGCTTGATCTGGACCTGCTGCACGTCCAGGCGGAAGCCTACGATGGCGCGCAACGATGGGGCGTGATCGTCCAGGCTGGCATCGAACTGCCATTCCTGGCCGACCCTGGCCTCGAAGAAATTGCTGGTGTCCGATAGCAGCTGTGCCAAGCCCGCCGTGTCATCGAAGCTGTGCAGTTCGCCGACAAGCTCAGCGGCGGCGTAGTTCCAGGTAGGGACGCGCGCCGCGCTCTCCTTGTCCGGGTACCAGCTGGCCGAGACATAGCCCTGCGGGCCGTTGACCAACACCTTGGCGCGGCCGAACTGGCGGGACTGTTTGTTGGCCCTGGCCCAATGGCCGATCAGTTCGACCTTGTGCCCTTCGCGCCGGTACAACACCGGCACGCGGGTCAGTTCGGGTAGTCCATCGTCGCCGGTGGTCAGCAGGGTCACGAACGGGTCGCGCACCAGCAGGCGGTCCAGCCAGAGCAGGTCGGTCTCGACGAAGGCGCGCTGGGCGAACACGAAAGACCGCTTAGACCCGGGTGCCGAGCAGTTGCACCATGCGCTCGCGCAAGCTGTCGTCGTCGCCCTGCGGTGGGCTCACTTCGTGCAGGGAGAAACCACGGTGCAACGCGTCTTCTTCGTCCAGGCCATCAAAGGCGACGAACTCGGCATCGAACAGCTGTGCACGGGCAGTGTCTTCACTGTCGTAGCTCAGCGTGTTGCCATCGCTGTCCAGGATCTCGGCGGTGCCGCCCGGACGGACCCGCAGGCGCGCCCAGATCAGGGTGCCACCGAGCTGTGCCAGCCACCACTGGTCGGGAGTGTTCTCGAAATCAGTCATTTCATTACCTGCGAAAAAAGCCACAACAGCAGTGCCATGCCCAATCCGCCGAGCATCACCAGCAGGGCGATGCGGGCGGGTGTGGCCAAGCCGGACAGCGAGCGGTCGGCGATGCCGGTGAAGCCGCGGCCCAGCAGCCAGCGCAGGCACTCTGGTTTGAGAAAGGCGCCGGCACCGAATTCGGTGGCCAGCGCCGGATGCCGGTCGCGGATATGGACCAGCGTCAACGGCCAGAAAATCAGGAAGGCGCTGAGGCCGGCAATGGCCACGCCGACAAAGCAAAGAGCGAAGAACAAGGTCAACGGCACCGCCTCCTGTTACTGGATCAGATGAATCAGTACTCCGCCGAACCCGGTGCACGCGGGTAGGGGATCGCGTCGCGGATGTTGGACAGGCCGCAGACGTAAACCACCAGACGCTCGAAGCCCAGGCCGAAGCCGGCATGCGGCACCGAGCCGTAGCGACGGAAATCGCGGTACCACTGGTAGTGATCCGGATCCAGGCCGAACTGCGCCATGCGTGCGTCAAGCACGTTCAAGCGCTCTTCGCGCTGGCTGCCGCCGATGATCTCGCCGATGCCCGGGGCCAGCACGTCCATCGCGGCGACGGTCTTGCCGTCGTCGTTCAGGCGCATGTAGAAGGCCTTGAAGTGCTCCGGATAATTGGTCACCACCACCGGGCGACCGACGTGCTCCTCGGTCAACCAGCGCTCGTGCTCGGTCTGCAGGTCCAGGCCCCATTCGACCGGGTAGTCGAACTTCTTGCCGGACTTCTGCAGCAGGCTGATCGCATCGGTGTACTCGATGCGCTCGAACGGTGCGTTGACGAAGGCTTCCAGGCGGGTGATGGCGTCCTTCTGCACGCGCTCAGCGATGAAGGCCATGTCGTCGGCGCGCTCATCGAGCACCGCGCGGAACAGGTACTTCAGGAACTCTTCGGCCACGCGCGCATTTTCGGCCAGGTCGGCAAAGGCGATTTCCGGCTCCACCATCCAGAACTCGGCCAGGTGGCGGGTGGTGTGGCTGTTCTCGGCGCGGAAGGTCGGGCCGAAGGTGTAGACCTTGCTCAGTGCCAGGCAGTAAGCCTCGACGTTGAGCTGGCCGGACACGGTCAGGAAGGTTTCCTTGCCGAAGAAGTCACGGCTGAAATCGATCTGGCCATCGCTGGTGCGCGGCGGGTTGGCCATGTCCAGCGTGGAGACGCGGAACATCTGGCCTGCACCTTCGGCATCGGAGGTGGTGACGATGGGCGTGCTGATCCAGTAGAAGCCGTTCTCGTGGAAGTACCGGTGCACGGCCTTGGACAGGCAGTCGCGGATACGGGTGACCGCGCCGAACAGGTTGGTACGCGGGCGCAGGTGCGCCACTTCGCGCAGGAACTCTGGCGACATCGGCTTGGGCTGGATCGGGTAGGTCAGCGGGTCTTCGACCCAGCCGACGATTTCAAGGCTCTGCGCCTGGATCTCGAAGCTCTGGCCCTTGCCCTGCGACTTGACCAGGGTGCCGGTGGCGATCACCGAGCAGCTTGGGGTCAGCTTCTTGATGTCTTCGAAATTGGACAGCGCTTCGGTGGCCACGACCTGGATCGGGGCAAAGCCCGAGCCATCGCTGACGTTGACGAAGGCCAGTCCAGCCGAGCCGCGCACCGTGCGGACCCACCCGCGGACTGTGACTTCTCCGCCTTCCGGGAACTTCCCGGCAAGGGCGTGTGCAACGCTGACCACCGTCATGACTTGAATCCTCTGTTGATCGACTCGATCTGTGAATGCGAGATTTTAGCGGCTCAACGCCCGGGCAGGCGAGCATTTATCCACGCTTGCAGTCCAGCCGGCCGCCCACATCTATAATTGGACCGTAATTCTGCTGGAGTCGCCCCATCATGGCTGTTCATCTGACCCCCATCGCCCATTCCCGCGTGCAGCGCTTCGTCAGCGGCACCCCGGGTGCGCTAGGCCTGCGTTTTGGCGTGACCCGCACCGGTTGCTCGGGCTGGGGCCACATCACCGACCTGGCCAAGGATGAGCGCGAGGGTGACACCGTGTTCGAGCAGGACGGCGTGCGCATCTATGTAGACGCACTGAGCCTGCCGCTGGTGGATGGCACCGAGATCGACTTCGGCAAGCAGGGTCTGAGCGAGACGTTCACCTTCAAGAATCCCAACGCAGCGGCTGAATGCGGCTGCGGCGAGAGCTTCACCACCGACGACATGCATCGCTGAGAAGAGCGGTGACTAGGCTTTTGTAGGAGCGGCGTAAGCCGCGAAGCAGGCCAGTTGTCCGGGCCGGGAAGGCCCGGCGCACGGGGCGCTCCCCCTGTAGAGCCGAGCCATGCTCGGCTGAAGCATTCCCGGTGCTGCCCGGGATTCTGCATAAGGCCCCTGCCGAGCATGGCTCGGCATTACCGGCTAGGTTCCGAAATCTTCGCTGAACCTGTCGATCTGGTGCATTCGCGCATGCAGGATGGTGACGACACCGATGTCCCCGTTGGAAAGTCGTCGCCAGTACACGACATGCTGCTCGTAACGAAAGAAGAAGCCATCAATGCCGAATTCGCCTGGAATGGGGTGTGATGGCGTAAGCCGTGACGAAACGCCATCCAGCGCCCCGAACAATCCGTTGATGTAGCGCTCCGCCTGTTCTTCGCCCCAGTGGTTCCGTGTGTAACGGTAGATCTCGTCAAGCCGGTAGGAGGCGGCTTCCTGGATTCGGATCTGGGCCATGTTCCAATGCTCAGCGCCGGTTACGGGCGATGACCTCGGCTGCCGTCAACGGCTGGTACGACGACTCCGGTGCGGCAAAGGCGTGAGTCAGTTCTGCCTTGAGTCGCTCAAAAGCTTCAGCCTCCGTACGTTCTTTGTCACGCCGGATCAGATCGCGCATGTATTCGCTGACGTTTTCGTAAGCGCCGTGTTCACCCACATTGGCGGCCACGAAGTCACTCAAAGGTCCGCTGAGGCGAACGGTCATGGTCGTGGTGCTTGCGCGTGACATGGGAATCTCCGGTTGCGACCGTATTCAATACTATTCCTTATTGAATACAAGTGCCGTCAATGCCGGTTCAGCTGTCCAGGCAGGGGTTGGTGGTCTGGATCGAGGTGCTGGCGCGCCGCTGCAACATCACCGCAATACCCCACAGCAACAAGCCTGCTGCCGCCGTCGCCGCGCCTACATAGCCGGTGGAGGCGTGGCCATAACCCGCGCCGATTGCCATACCGCCCAGCCACGGGCCCAGCGCATTTGCGGTATTGAAGGCAGCATGATTGGACGCAGCGGCCAAGGTCTGGGCCTCGCCAGCCGCGTCCATCAGGCGGGTCTGCAGGGCCACGGCCAGTGCGCCCATCGTGCCCACGGCGATGATCGCCGGCACCATCGCCCAGGCCGAATTCGCGGCCAGCGGGAACAGCATCAGTACGACGATGGACCAGGCCAGCAGCACGCCGGCGGCGCGGAACTGCAGCCGGTCGACCAGCTTGCCGCCAGCAACATTGCCGATGATCGCGCCGACGCCGAACAGGCCGACCGCTACCGGCATCCAACGCTCGTTGACGCCGGTGACGTTGACCAGGGTCGGTGCCAAATAGGTGAACACACAGAACATGCCGGCAAAACCGATCGCGCCGATGGCCAGCGCCAGCCACACCTGAGTTGTATTGAAGGCGCGTAGTTCGCGCAGCGGCGAGGTGCGGATCTCGCTGGGATCGGCTGGCAGCTGCCGCGCAACCATCGTTACCGTGGCAAGGGCCAGCAGGCTGACCAGCACGAAGGCGCTGCGCCAGTTGAATTGCTGGCCCAGCCAGGTGGTCAACGGGTTGCCGAGCAGGATGGCGATGGACAGGCCCAGCAGCACCTTGGAAACGGCCGCGCCGCGCTGTTCCGGTGGGCTGATCGAAGCGGCAACCAGCATGGCCACACCGAAATAGGCGCCATGCGGCAGGCCTGCGACGAAGCGCGCCAGCAGCATCGTGTGGTAGCTCGGGGCCAGTGCGCTGGCGAGGTTGCCGATGGCGTAAAAGCCCATCAGCCATAGCAGCAGGCTGCGGCGCTGCAGGCTGGCGCCGGCAAAGGCCAATAGCGGAGCGCCGACGACCACGCCGATGGCGTAGGCGCTGATCAGGTGACCGACCTGGGCTTCAGTGATTGCCAGGCCGCGGCTGATTTCCAGCATCAGTCCCATGCTGGCGAACTCGCTGGTGCCGATGGCAAAGCCGCCCAGGGAAAGCGCAATCAGTATGAAAGTGCGCTGGCGCGGCGACAGCTGCGCTGCCAGAGAAAGCGTGGAGTTCACGTCGGGCGGTCCAGGGTAGGGCGTGGAATCGGTTACATAGTGTACTGTTGCGACGCAGCATCCGTGGCGGCCGAGGCCCGTTCCGCCGCCGGATGCTGTGTTGCACTGGCCGGGGCAACTTGCCTCCAGTTCATTTCCATTGGATAATGCCCGGCTTCCTGCGCTCCCAGTGCAGGATCCCTTGCCCCACCGCAAAGCACAGCGGGGGGCTGTCCAGCCCGTCAGGGCTATATCCGAAAGGTATAAAAACATGAGTCGTCATTACGAAGTCGTGTTCCTGGTCCACCCGGATCAGAGCGAACAGGTCCCCGCCATGATCGAGCGCTACAAGGCGCTGGTCGAAGCCGGCAACGGCACCATCCACCGTCTGGAAGATTGGGGCCGTCGTCAGCTGGCTTACCCGATCCAGAACCTGGTGAAGGCTCACTATGTTCTGCTGAACATCGAAGCCGACCAGGCAGTTCTGAACGAACTGACCGAGAGCTTCCGCTTCAACGACGCCGTGCTGCGCAACCTGGTCATCAAGCGTGACGAGGCTGACACCGAGCAGTCGCTGATCATGAAGAGCAAGGACGAGAAGGGTGACAAGCCCGAGCGTGGCGAGCGCCGTCGTCGTGACGACGAAGAAGGTGCATCTTCCAACAATGACGAAGCCGGCGACGACGCCGCTTCTGCTGAATAAGGAGCACTTTCATGTCCAAGTTCTTCCGCCGTCGTAAGTTCTGCAAGTTCACCGCTGAAGGCGTGAAAGAGATCGATTACAAGGATCTCAACACCCTGCGTCAGTACCTGACCGAGAACGGCAAGATCGTTCCGAGCCGCGTGACCGGCACCAAGTCCAAGTACCAGCGCCAGCTGGCCACGGCCGTCAAGCGCGCCCGTTTCCTGGCCCTGATCCCGTACACGGACAACCACGACGTCTAATCCGAGTTTTCGGAAGAACCTGCACGCGTTGCGGGTTCTCGACAGGAAATCCGGCCTTGGCCGGATTTTCCGTACCCACCGTCCTATTCGGACAGCAAGCGTTGCGGAGCCATAGGCGCCGCTAACGAATAACGGAGCTACACCATGAAGCTGATTCTTATCCAGAAAGTGACCAACCTCGGCGGCCTGGGCGACCTGGTTGACGTGAAGCCGGGCTACGGCCGTAACTTCCTCGTGCCGCAGGGCAAGGCCGTTCCGGCCACCGCGACCAACATCGCCGAGTTCGAAGCCAAGCGCGCTGAGTACGAAGCCAAGGCTCAGGCCTCGCACAACGGTGCTGAAGCCCGTGCTGCCAAGTTCGAAGGCGCCAGCGTCACCATCGCTGCGCACGCTTCGACCGAAGGCAAGCTGTACGGTTCGGTTGGCCCGCGTGATATCGCTGAAGCCTTCACCGCTGCCGGCCTGGAGCTGAACAAGAGCGAAGTGATCATGGGCGAAGGCGCTTTCCGCAATGTTGGCGAGTTCGACGTCATCATCAAGCTGCACGCCGACGTGGAAGCCACCGTCAAGGTCATCGTCGAATCCGACGCTTGATTCTGCCGGACCGGTTGTAAAGAACGGGCGCCGCAAGGCGCCCGTTTCTTTTGGCCGGCCGGTCGGTCTGGCCACCGGCGGCCATGGGTATAGCTATACTCGGTTGCCAGTGCCGTGCTTTGGCTATTGAATTCTTTGGAATATCAATAGTTTGAGTGCGGGAAGGGAACCTCCGGAACCTCATTCCGGGTGTCGGCAGTTGCTGCCGATGTCCGCCAACAGCCCGATTCCATGCGTCTATCCACGATCAAGCTCTCCGGTTTCAAGTCGTTCGTCGATCCCACGACGTTGCACCTGCCGACCAATATGACCGGCGTCGTCGGTCCCAATGGCTGTGGCAAGTCCAACATCATCGATGCGGTGCGCTGGGTGATGGGCGAGAGCTCGGCCAGCCGCCTGCGCGGCGATTCGCTGACCGACGTGATCTTCTCCGGCTCGGCAGGGCGCAAGCCGGTGTCGCAGGCGACGGTGGAGCTGATCTTCGACAATTCCGACCACACGATCTCCGGTGAGTACGCCTCGTTCAACGAGATCTCGGTCAAGCGCACGGTCAGCCGTGATGGCAGCAGCAACTATTACTTGAACGGCACCAAGTGCCGCCGCCGCGATATCACCGATCTGTTCCTTGGCACCGGGCTTGGCCCGCGCAGCTACTCGATCATCGAGCAGGGCATGATCAGCCAGATCATCGAGGCGCGCCCGGAAGACCTGCGCGTGTATCTGGAAGAGGCCGCCGGCATCTCCAAGTACAAGGAGCGCCGCAAGGAAACCGAAACCCGAATCCGTCACACCCGCGAGAATCTGGATCGGCTCAACGACCTGCGCGAAGAAATCGGCAAGCAGCTCGAACACCTCAAGCGCCAAGCGCGGCAGGCCGAGCAGTACCAGGCGCTGCAGGAAGAACGTCGGGTCAAGGATGCGGAATGGAAGGCGCTGGAATACCGCGGCCTCGATGGCCGTCTAGGCGGCTTGCGCGAAGCGCTGTCACGCGAAGAAACCAAGCTGCAGCAGTTGATCGCCGAACAGCGCGAAGCGGAAAGCCGCATCGAAACCGGCCGCGTGCGCCGCGAAGAGGCGGCCGAGAGCTTGAGCAAGGCACAAGCCGATGTGTACCAGGTGGGCAGCACCCTGGCCCGGCTTGAGCAGCAGATTCACCACCAGCGGGAACTGGCGCAGCGTCTGCACAAGGCGCACGACGAAACCCGTCAGGCGCTGTCCGAGCTTGGCCAGCACATCAGCGGCGACGAAGCCAAGTTGATCGTTTTGCGTGAGTCGGTCGAGAACGCCGAGCCGCAGCTGGAGCAGTTGCAGGAAGACAACGAGATACGCCAGGAAGCGCTACGCGAGGCCGAGGCCAAGCTCGCTGACTGGCAGCAACGCTGGGAAGCGCATAACCGCAACACCTCCGAAGCGACCCGCTCCGGCGAGGTCGAGCGTACCCGCGTGGATTACCTGGACAAACAAGTCATCGAAGCCGACCGCCGCCGCGAAGCATTGCAGGCAGAGCGCGCCGGTCTGGACCTGGATGCGCTGGCCGACGCCTTCGAGCAGCTGCAGCTGGAACACGAAACCCAGAAGACCGCGCTGGAAACCTTGAACGAGCAGGTCGAACTGCGCAAGGAATCGGTGGCGACACTGCAGGAGCAGCAGCGCACCGGGCAGTCGGAACTGGCCGACGTTCGCAAGCAGGCGCAGTCCTCGCGCGGCCGGCTTTCCTCGCTGGAAACATTGCAGCAGGCCGCACTCGGCCAGGAGCAGGGCGCGGCGGCAGCATGGCTTAAAGCACGCGGGCTGGATTCGGCTGCGCGCGTTGGCGAGCGCATCACCGTTGAAAGTGGTTGGGAAAACGCCGTTGAAAGCGCGCTCGGTCAGCTGATCGAGGGCGTGCTGGTGGATGCACCGGAAGCCTTGGTTGATGCGCTGGCTGAGCTGGGCGAAGGGCGCATCGCACTGGTTGCTGATGCAGGCGGCAAGGCTGACTTCGCGCCGACCTCATTGGCGGCAAAAGTGCAGGGGCCGCTGGCCATCCGTCGTCTGCTGGCGCATCTGCATGGTGCTGAAGACCTGGCGCAGGCGCAGCAGTTGCAGCGCGCGCTTGCCGACAGCGAATCGGTGATCACCCGCAGCGGTGAACGTCTCGGGCAGGGTTGGGTACGCTTGTCGCGTTCCGGCGCGGCCGAGCAGGGCGCGCTGTTGCGCGAGCGCGAGATCGTCACCTTGCGCGAGCAGATCGAATCCCTGCAGGAACGCGAAGTTGCGTTGGAGCAGCAGCTGGCTGGCCTGCGTGAGCAATTGTTGGCTGCCGAGCAGCAGCGCGAAGACGTGCAACGTTCGTTGTATCAAGCGCATCGCGCCGGCTCCGAGTTGGCAGGACAGCTGCAGAGCCAGCAGGGCAAGTTGGAATCGACGCGCACGCGCATTGAACGTATCGAAGACGAGCTGACGCAGCTGCTGGAAACGCTGGATGTCAGCCGTGAGCAGGCCACCGAGGCGCGCCTGCGACTGGATGAGGCCGTGTCCAGCATGGGCGACCTGGAGTCGACCCGGCATGCGCTGGAAAGCGAGCGCAGGCAGATGAGCGATGCCCGCGATCAGGCGCGTGATGCTGCACGCAATGTGCGCGACAGCATGCATGCGCTGGCCTTGACGCTGGAGTCGCAGCGCACCCAGATCAGTTCGCTGAGCCATGCGCTGGAGCGCATGGGCAGCCAGCGCGGTCAGCTGGATTCACGTCTTGGCGAACTGCACTCGCAGCTGGACGAAGGCGATACGCCGGTTCATACGCTGGAAGCCGAGCATCAGAACGCATTGGCCGAGCGCGTGCGTGTCGATCGCGTGCTCGCCGAAGCGCGTACCTTGCTTGACGGTATCGATCATGAGTTGCGTGGCCTGGAGCAGACCCGCCACCAGCGCGACGAGCAGTCGCTCGCCCAGCGCGAGCGCATCTCGCAGCGCAAGCTCGATCAGCAGGCCTTGGTGCTCAGCGCCGAGCAGCTGTCGGCTGCGGTGGAGAAGGCCGGCTTCGTGCTGCAGGACGTGATCAACACGCTGCCCGAAGATGCGCGCCTGTCGGATTGGGAATCGACCGTGCACCAGATCGACGGCCGCATGCGTCGGCTGGAGCCGGTCAATCTGGCTGCGATCCACGAATACGGCGAGGCCTCGCAGCGCTCGGAGTATCTGGAGGCGCAGAACGTCGATCTAAATACCGCGCTGGAAACGCTGGAAGACGCCATCCGCAAGATCGACCGCGAAACCCGCGGCCGCTTCAAGGACACCTTCGATCGGGTCAATTCCGGCGTGCAGGCGCTGTACCCGCGCCTGTTCGGCGGTGGCCATGCCTACCTGGAGCTGACCGGCGAAGACCTGCTCGACACCGGCGTGACCATCATGGCGCGGCCGCCGGGCAAGCGCGTGTCCAACATCTCGCTGCTGTCCGGCGGTGAGAAGGCGATGACCGCGGTGGCGCTGGTATTTGCGATCTTCCAGCTCAACCCGGCCCCGTTCTGCCTGCTGGACGAGGTGGATGCGCCGCTGGACGAGGCCAACGTCGGCCGTCTGGCCAATATGGTCAAGGAAATGAGCGAGAAGGTGCAGTTCCTGTTCGTCAGCCACAACAAGGCGACGATGGAGGCGGCGCACCAGTTGTCGGGTGTCACCATGCGTGAACCGGGTGTCAGCCGACTGGTCAGTGTTGATCTGGAAGAGGCTGCCCGATTGGCGGGCGCGGCCTGACGTGCCATTCTTTAACCACCTGAACGATTAATCCGGAGACTGCAGCGCATGTCTGACACGGCACTGTTGCGTATCGGCATTCTGGTTGCCGGCGTTTTGCTGGTAGCGGCCATTTTCTTTTTCAGCCGGCCAAAGCGCCTGGCCCAAGGCAAGCGCAAGGAACCTGCCAGTGGTGAGCAGCCGCGGCGCGAGCCGGTGCTGGGCGGTGCCGAGGGCGTTGCTGGTGCCGAGGTGGGCGAGGGCGGCGCAACGGGCGACGGCGTAAGCCAGCCTGAGCTCGGCCTGCCTGACGTGGACGAAGGCAACCTGAGTGAGCTCGGCAAGCGGCCTACCCAGGATTTCGACAAGATTGTCTCGTTGTACGTGGCTGCCCGTTCTGGGCAGGTGTTGCGTGGCGAGGACATCGTGGTGGCGGCGGAAAAGACTGGCCTGGTCTTCGGCTACATGAATGTGTTCCACCGTCTGGTGGAAGGGCATTCCGAGCGCGGCCCGATCTTCTCGATGGCCAGCATCATGAAGCCCGGCAGTTTCGACATGGCCAACATCCGCGAGATGGAAACCCCGGCCATTGCGTTCTTCCTGACCTTGCCGGCGCCGATGACCGCGCTCGATGCCTGGGAAAAGATGCTGCCGACCGTGCAGCGCATGGGCGAACTGCTGGATGGCGTGGTGCTGGATGACAGCCGCAATGCCCTCGGCCGCCAGCGCATCGCGCATATCCGCGATGATTTGCGTGCGTATGACCGCCAGCATCAGGCGCCGCCGCTGACCAAGTCGCCGCGTTGGTGAAACCTCAAGAGCTACCCCTCCCCAACCCTCCCCTTCGCTACGCGAAAGGGAGGGGGCAGAGCTTCGCCCCCTCCCTTGCGCGCAGCGCAGGGGAGGGCCGGGGAGGGGTGCTGTTCGCAGTAAGCATAGGCGCCCTCGCATACCAGCTCACCCGCGCCAACACTCCGCGCAGGTAAAATCGCCGCATGAATCAAAACACCGCCGCCACCCAGCGCATCAGCGAACTCCGCCGCCAGCTGGCCGACGCCTCGCGCGCCTATCACGAGCACGACGAGCAGATCATCCCGGACGTTGAATACGACCGCTTGATGCGCGAGCTGGAAGCGCTCGAAGCCGCGCATCCGGAACTGGACAGCGCCGACTCGCCCAGCCATCAGGTCGGTGGCAAGCCGTCATCGCGTTTCCCGGAAGTCGTGCATGCCGTGCCGATGTTGTCGCTGGGCAACGCCTTCACCGATGCCGAAGTGCATGACTTCGTGCGTCGCATCGATGAGCGCCTGCATCGTCGCGAGTTGTTCTTCTCCGCAGAGCCCAAGCTCGATGGCCTGGCCATCAACCTGCGCTACGAGAACGGCGTGTTCGTGCAGGGCGCGACCCGTGGCGATGGTGCAACCGGCGAAGACGTCAGTGCCAATCTGCGCCAGATCAAGGTCATTCCGCAGCAGTTGAACGGTCAGGGTTGGCCTGACGTGCTGGAAGTACGTGGCGAGGTCTACATGCCACGTGCCGATTTCGAACGCTACAACGAGCAGGCGCGCCTGCATGGCGGCAAAGTGTTGGCCAATCCGCGCAATGGCGCGGCCGGTTCGCTGCGCCAGCTTGACCCGAAGATAAGTGCGCAACGGCCGCTGAGTTTCTATGCCTATGGCCTCGGTGAAGTGTCCGGCGGCGAGCTGCCCGAGACGCATTCGGCAACCTTGGCGCAGCTGGGGCAATGGGGTTTCCCGGTCAGTGACCTGTGCAAGGTGGTACGGGGCGCTGAAGGTCTGCTGGCGTATTACCGTGATATCGGTGAGCGCCGCGACAGCCTGGCCTATGACATCGATGGCGTGGTCTACAAGCTCGATGATCGCGAAGGCCAACAGGAAATGGGTTTCGTCGCGCGCGCGCCGCGTTGGGCGATCGCGCATAAATTCCCGGCCCAGGAACAGACCACCACGGTCGAGGCCATCGAAATCCAGATCGGGCGTACTGGCGCGGCAACGCCGGTTGCACGGCTGAAGCCAGTGCACGTGGCTGGCGTCGTTGTGACCAACGCCACCCTGCACAACGCCGACCAGATCGCGCGTCTGGATGTACGCGTCGGCGACTCCGTCATCGTGCGCCGTGCCGGCGATGTGATCCCGGAAGTGGTCAGCGTCATTGTCGATCGCCGCCCCGAAGGCACGACGCCGTGGCAGATGCCGCGTGCCTGCCCGGTGTGTGGTTCGGAGATCGTGCGCGAAGAAGGCGAAGCGGCGTGGCGCTGCTCGGGCGAGCTGAGCTGCCCGGCGCAGCGCAAGGAGGCCATTGCCCACTTCGCCTCGCGCAAGGCGATGGATATCGATGGCTTGGGTGATAAATACATCGAGGTGTTGGTGGATGCCGGCATCGTGCGCGGCGTCGCTGACCTGTATGCACTCAATCGTGACCAGTTGCTGGTGCTGAAGCTGGCGCTGGATTCCGATTCGCCGGAAGCACTCGCCTCGCAGCTTGGTCAGCATCTGCAGCCGGAAGGCAGTGGAGAGACGCTCAATCGCATCCTCAAGCTGGATGCGGGCGATGCTTCCTGGCGCGCACAGGCCTTGTCGGTGCCGGCCAGCTTTCAATGGAACACCAAGAAGATCGCCACCAAGTGGGCCGATAACCTGATCGCTGCGATTGCTGCCAGTCGCAACACCACGTTGGAGCGCTTGCTGTTTGCGCTGGGCATCGAGCATGTGGGCGAAAGCACCGCCAAGGCCTTGTCGGCGTGGTTCGGCGATCTTGAGTTGATCCGTCACCTGCCGTGGCCGATGTTCAAGCGCGTACCGGACATCGGTGGCGAAGTGGCCCGTTCGATTGGCCACTTTATGGCACAACCGGGCAACCAGCAGGCCATTGATGCATTGTTGGAGCGTGGCGTGCAGATCAGCGATACGCACGCGCCCAATGCAAAGCTGCGCGCCGATCTGAATCTGGCCACCTTGTTGGCGGACCTTGAGATTCCCAAGGTCACGCCGGTGCGCGCGCGCCAGCTGGCCGAGGCGTTCCGTTCCACGGCGGCTATCCTGGATGAGGAAGCGCACAACTTCATGACCGCTGGCCTGCCGGCGGAAACCGCCAATGCGCTGGTTGCGTGGCTGAACATTGATGCCAACGCACAACTGTTCAGCGCCGCTGGTGCAGCACTGGAGCGTTTGCTGGCGATCACGCCTGTCGAACAGCAACAGGTCGCCGGTGTGCTCGATGGCAAGACGGCGGTGCTGACCGGCACGCTGACGCAGATGGGCCGGGACGAGGCCAAGGCCAAGCTGGAGGCCTTGGGGGCGAAGGTTGCCGGTAGCGTCTCGAAGAAAACCAGTTTTGTGGTGGCCGGCACTGAAGCCGGCTCCAAGTTGGACAAGGCAAATGAGCTCGGTGTGGAAGTGTGGGACGAAGCGCGTCTGCTTGCCTTCCTCGCCGAACACGGAGAACAGGCATGAGTGAGATCAAGGCGCGTTTGGCGCAACCGCAAGACTTCCCGCAGTTGATCGCGATGGTTCGCGACTTCTACGTGGAAGACGAGATTCCCTATATCACTGAACGCGTGGAGCCTGGGCTGCAGACGTTGCTGGAACAACCGAGCTGCGGTGCGGCATTGTTGTTGCTGGATGGCGACAGCGTGGTCGGATACATCACCCTTGGCTGGTGCTTCAGCGTCGAGCAGGGCGGTCGTTTCGTTCTGCTGGATGAGTTGTACCTGGGGCCGGCTGCTCGTGGTCGTGGTTGGGGCCGGCAGGCCTTGGCGCTGGCCCGCGACTGGGCCGCAGGGCAGGGCGCAGCGGTGATCCGGCTTGAGGTGAACCACCACAATGCCAAGGCCAAAGCGCTGTACCTGTCGGCTGGCTACCGCGACGATGAGCGCGACATCCTGACCCTGTCACTGGACGGGCACTCCGGGCGTTTGCACTCGTGATCGTGGCCCTGCGTCAGCGCGCACGCTTGAATGCATTGATCCGCGGCTTTTTTGCCGAGCGTGATGTATTGGAAGTGGAGACGCCAATCATGTCGGCCGCAGGTAATACCGAGCCGAACATCGAGGGCTTCCAGACCCGCTTCAGCGGGCATGTCGATGCCGGTTCGCCGCAGCGTTGGCTGCGTACCTCACCGGAGTATCCGCTCAAGCGTCTGCTGGCTGCCGGTGTAGGCGATTGCTATGAACTGGGCCGGGTGTTCCGCAACGGCGAGGCCGGCGGGCGGCACAATCCCGAGTTCACCATGCTGGAGTGGTATCGGGTGGGCTGGGATCATCATCGCCTGATCGATGAAACCATTGTGCTGGTACAGGAGGCGTTGGCGATGGTGCGGCGTCCGCCAGCATCGGTGCGCATCGTCAGCTATCGCGACCTGTTCATCCAGGCGGTGGCGCTGGATCCGTTCCTGGCCGATGAGGCGCAGCTACGTGCGGGTCTGGGCGAGGTCGGTATCCAGCCCGATGGCCTGACTCGCGATGACTGGTTGGATCTGCTGATGAGCCATCGCATCCAATCGCAATTCGCAGTCGATGCCATCACCGTGATTCATGACTGGCCGGCCAGCCAAGCCGCGCTGGCCAGGATCCGAGCGGGCACGCCGCCATTGGCTGAACGCTTTGAGCTCTATCTGGGCTCGGTTGAGCTGGCCAACGGCTACCACGAGCTGAATGATGCAATTGAGCAACGCCAGCGATTTGAGCGTGATCTGGCGATTCGGGCGGCGCGCGGAGCTGAACAGCCGCCCTTGGATGAAGCGTTTCTTGCTGCATTGCCGTCGTTGCCTGCCTGCGCCGGTGTTGCGGTTGGCGTGGATCGATTGCTGATGGCCTTGGCTGGTACACCGCGTATCGGCGATGTATTGGCGTTTGATTTCGCCAACGCCTGATGCTGGTTTGCGCTGGATCATGGCGCTGCAGCCTGGCAGCGGCAATGATAATGCTTTGCTCACAATGACTCAGGCAGTGTGTGATCATCGGAACCCATCATGACCGAACAGGGGAGTGTCTGATGAAGCGGGTCTGCGGCTTGCTGCTATTGCTGGCGCCGAGCGTACTGGCAGCCCGGGAATCTGCGCCAACAGCGGCGGACCGGCAGGTGGTGCGCTGCGAATCGGGTGATCAGCTGCGGGCGTTCTGCCCGATGGATACCAGTGCTGGCGTGCAACTGGTGCGGCAGCTGTCCAGGCGTGACTGCATCCGTGAGACCAGTTGGGGCGTCGAAGGCAATGCGGTTTGGGTAAGCCGGGGCTGCAGGGCAGAATTTGCGCGTCCGCAGGCAGCTACCCGTTCGGTGCGCCGTGTGGTGCGCTGTGAATCAAAGGGGCGCACGGAGGTTTGCCCAGTGGTGCTGCGCGGTGCACCAGTGCGTTTACTTCGGCAGCAGTCGGTACTGCCGTGTCGCGAAGGGCGCAGCTGGGGATACAGCGGCAAGGAAATCTGGGTCAGTCGCGGCTGCCAGGGGCTGTTCGAGGTAGGGGCCGAAGACGGCTCGGGTTTTGTTGATACGCCGCGGAGGGTTACCTGTGAATCAAAAGGCGAGCTGCGGCGCGAATGTGGTGTCAGCGTCATGCGCAGGGTGACCTTGGTGGAGCAGCTGTCCAACGCTGCTTGCCGGGAAGGCGACAGCTGGGGCTGGGACCGCAATGGGATATGGGTGGACAAGGGCTGCCGCGGCGAATTTTCCGCGGATTGAGCCGGGCTGGTTGATTAGGGCTTGTTGATCCGCGCCGGGCAGCGCCGACTACAATAGGCGGATGAACGATACCCCCGCCATTGATTACGCCCGTTACGACCATATCCGCCCGATCCGCTGGACCGGCGAGGCCCTGGAACTGCTGGATCAGCGCAAACTGCCGTTCATCGTCGAGCACGTGCTCTGCCATGACAGCGATGCGGTTGCAGAAGCAATCCATGCCTTGACCGTGCGCGGTGCGCCCGCCATCGGTATCGCCGCAGCCTGGGGCGTGGTGTTGGCCGCGCGCGAGGTGCAGGCCGATGACGGTGCTGCTGCATTGCAGGTGTTGGCGTCGGCATTGGACCGACTCAATGCCTCGCGTCCTACCGCGGTCAACCTGGCTTGGGCGCTGGCACGCATGCGTCGCGCTATCGCCGCTGCCGGTTCGGACTGGAAGCTGGTCGCCGCGCTTGAAGCGCAGGCAATCGCCGATGAGGACCTGGCTGCCAATCGGCACATGGGCGCCTTGGGCGCAGCGTTGATTGCACCGGGTAGTGGCGTGCTGACCCATTGCAACACCGGCTCGCTGGCCACTGCCGGCTTCGGTACCGCACTGGGCGTGATCCGCGCTGGTGTGGCGCAGGAGCGTATTGCGAAGGTGTTTGCCGGTGAGACCCGGCCGTGGTTGCAGGGCGCGCGCCTGACCGTGTGGGAACTGCAGCAGGATGGCATTGACGCGACCTTGATCGCTGACTCGGCAGCTTCTCACCTGATGAAAACCGGCGCGGTGCAGTGGGTGATCGTCGGCGCCGACCGTATTTGTGCCAATGGTGATACCGCCAACAAGATTGGCACCTATCAGCTTGCCATCGCGGCCCGCCATCATGGGGTCAAGTTCATGGTGGTCGCACCGTCTTCGACCGTGGACATGGGCACCGCCCATGGCGATGAGATCGAGATTGAGCAGCGTGATCCGGGCGAACTGTTTGGCGTGGGCGGCGTACGCACCGTGGCCGAAGGCATTGCCGCCTGGAATCCGGTGTTCGACGTGACTCCGGGTGAGCTGATCGACGCGATCGTCACCGAACGCGGCGTGATCCTGAAGCCGGATCTGGCGACGATGTCTGCCGCGTTCGCCAACTAACCGGTAGTGCCGAGCGATGCTCGGCGGGAGCTTTCCCCGGAATGTGTGCAAGGTAGTGGGGGGGGCCGCGGGCGGCGGGGGGGGGGGGGGTATGGGCCGCGCCCCCCACGGGGGGGGCGGGCGGGGGGGCGGGTGTGGGTGTGGGGGGGGGGGGCGGGG
>NZ_JBRRDY010000041.1:0-39233 GCF_056759935.1 Stenotrophomonas sp. STEN035 | reverse complement strand
CTTGCTGGTTGTTACGCCAACGTTTATATTTATTGCGGCTCTGGCCCCTTCGTGTGTGGGAGGTCTTCCACCCGGCCCTCCCTTTCCCTTGTTGGGCGGGCCACTACGTTTCTGCCCCCTCCCTTTCGCGTAGCGAAGGGGAGGGTTGGGGAGGGGTATGCTCTTCGCGGGCTGATGCAGTGTTGGCTTCGCGGCTTATGGTCCGAGCCTACCCTGCGCTGCTACTTCGGTCGGTCCGGGGCTGATGCGTTGCCGGGCAGGCCCTTGCCGAGCATGGCTCGGCACTACAAAAACGCCGCCTTTCCTTAAGGAAGGCGGCGTTCGCTGTCTCTCGCTGAAGCGTGGGGCCTCAGGGGTGGCTGGCCGGTTCCTGGCTCGTGTGGATCACCGGGGTGGCCGCGGTAGCCGGGGCGACGCTGGGGGTGGCTGGCAGGGTCAACTCGGGATTGACCTGCTGTGCCTGCAAGGCCTTGATCTGTTGGTTCAAGGCTTCCAGCTGGGTGTTGGTGGCGCGCAGGTCCGAGCTCAGCGCCACGGCTTGCTGCTTGCGCTCCTGCAGGGCGTTGCTGACCTGCAGCGACTGCTGGCGCTGCTGCTCCACTTCCTGCTGCAGGCCACGCAGGCGGCGCTCGTTCATCGCTACCAGTTTCTCGCTATAGCCCTTGCCGGCCTGCAGGCGGATGGTGTCCAGATACACCTGGGCCAACTGCTTGGTCTGTTCGGCGAAGGTGAGGTAGAGCGATTCGGCGTTCTCCACCGAGTCGGTGCGGATTACCCGCCAGAACTCCTTCTCGTGGAACAGCGCTACGTAGTAGTTCAGCGAATCGGCGTGAAACAGCAGGCTGGCGCCATAGTTGCCGTTGTAGGTGGTCCGCAGCTCGGTGAGCTCATGGTTGCCCATCAGCCGCTGCAGCTCGGCCACGGTGTTGCCCACGGCGCTGTCTTCGCTGTTGGCGGGGGCTGCCGGTACCTCGGCTTCACCGCGCTGCCAACGGCCAGCCATCGCGGCGGGTGCCGTGAGCAGGCCAATGACCAGGAATAGTGCACAGCCAAACCGGCTCGGAAGCATTTCGATCCTTCTCATAAGTCCCCGTAATTCCCCCGAACTGCGATGGCCGTCGCATTTCATGAATGCGCCTTGTTCGTACCCGAGCATAGCACGCGATCTGGCGCTGGAAAGCATTGCGGTGTGGGCGTCTGCACTGTTTGGGACGGCCCTCATTCGACCAGCTGGCTGCGGCCACATTGGATTGACTGCATGTGCACGTCGGTACGGCCCAGCTGCAGGCCCAGCACATCCGACAGCAGCTTTGACAGCAGGTTGCCGACGCCATCGAGCAGCGGCCGCAAGGTGTTGTCGATGACCGGTTTGAGCAGCAGGCACAGGACGCTGCCACAGCTGCCGCTGCCGGTGACCGGGTTGTAGCCGCCGCTACCGCTGAGGCCGCCGGGCTTGGTCTGCAGGTATTTGGCCAGCGAGTTGCTGACGCAGTCATTGAAGGCAAGGCCGGCGATCAGGCCCTGGCAGGATGTGAGCCCGAGTACGTCGAGCAGGCCGCCAAGCACGCTGGGTTTGCTGATCGTGGTTTCGTAGAGAAAGCCCTGCCAGACGTCTCCCTGCACCTTTTTCGGTGTGCAGCCCAGAAGCCAGCTTTCGCAGGTTGGGATTTCGGTGGTCCAGCTGCCCAATGCCGGCAGATTGGCGTCGCTGTTGCCGTTGGTCAGGGCCTGAACCACGACGGCGGGCTGGTACAAGCCGTTTTTCTTGGTGGCTTCCAGATACTGCACGGCCAGATCCTTGGCCGCATCGCTGCTGTTGCCCTGTGGGGCGAACAGTGATTGCACGGTGCCGAGCAAGGCATCGACCAGGTCCGATACCAGCTTGCCTACTTTCAGATCATTGGGTTTGACCGTGCCGGTCTGGCCTGGACTCAAGGTCAGCTGATCGCTTTGTGACAGTGCTTCCAGCGAAATCTTCTTGTTGAGCACATCGCGGCCGAGCAGGCTGATCAGCGTCTCGTTGCCCAGCCCGGTGCGGCACAGCTCGCGGGTGGAGTCCCATGGCGTGGTGGCCTTGCCGATGCAGACGTTGGCGATGGCACTGGTAACGTCGACCTTGGCCGTCGCCGGTTGGGTTGAACAATCGATGGCGGTGAGTTGGCCGAAGCCGTCGATCACGTCGATGTAGGTGGGCAGCTTGATGCGCGTGCCCAACCAGTTCAGTACCGTGCCGAGTGCGGGAATCCGTTGCGAGTCGATATCCAGGAACAGCCGAACCTGGCTGTTGTAGGCGGTGGTGCCGACCGGGCCGATGCCGATCGAGGCGGGCTCGACAATGCTTGCCTTGGCTTTGAGCAGGCCGAGCAGGTCCAGCTGCGGTACCTCGACGGCGTGCTTGGAATTGGCGACGGAGATGCCTGTGCCAAGCAGATCGAGCGCATTGAGATCTATATCCAGCGCGCCGTTGGCTGCTTCGCTGCCTCCCGCGATCTTGGCGAACAGGCCTGCGCTGCTGGCGGTGGAGCCGAGCTGCACCAGTGCGTTGCTGATACCGGCGCCTAGCAGCTTCTGCTGCAGCAGGCGCAGGTCAACCCCAGCCAGCCCTTGTTGGTTGGCCAGCGTAGCCATGACGTCCAGCAGTTTGCCCACGGATACTTGGTTGGCGGCGAGCAGGCTGTTCAATTCACCTACATTGATGTCGGTGGCAACGGGAATCCCCAATGCCTGCAGCAGGCCGCGCGGGGTGATCTTCAGGTCGGCCAAGCCCTGATAGCTTGCGATCTGGGTCTGAGTCAGATCGACACCTACCAATCGCAGTATTCCCTGCAGCGGCGCATTGCTGTTGGTGTTGAGCAGCCGCGAACCGACGCTGAAAGCCGCCTGGGGGGGCGTGCGTTTGGCTACAGCGGTGGCGCTGATACGTGGCAGGGAGGTGAGCTGGCCCAGCAGCGGTACCGCTTGCCGTGAGGCAGTAACCTGCACGGCATTCAAGGGGCGGCTGCTGGCAACACCGACAAAACGCGCGCCGGGTGCAAGCTCGGCACCCCAGTAGCCACAGTTTATAGCCAGCTGGCCGGCGAACCGATTGTCGGTGACGGCATTGTTGCGCGCAGCCAGGTTGTCTTTGTAATCGGTGGTGCACAGCTCCAAACGCTGGGCGCCAGCCAACGCAGCCAGGTCGGCGGTCTTCTGTACATCACGCTTGCTCCAATACAGGTAGCCCACCTCGACCAGACCGAGTATCACCACCAGCCCAAGCAGCAGCAACAGCATCGTCAGACCCGCGCCACCGCGTTGGCGTACGCTGTGGGGGAGATCGTGTAGCGCGCGTGACAGTGAGGGTGAAGACGGGCGCAGGCTGTACATGGTGGGCCTCAGCGGCTGCCGCCGCCTTGCTTGGGGTTGGGTAGCGCAGCTTCGAAGTACTCGGGGATGGGGTGGTCAAAACTGTTGAGGTAGCGCTGGTAACTGCGGCTGGCGGCTTCGCCGAGCATTGGCAGTGCGGTGCCCGGACGGCTGTTGTCGGCCTGCAGCTGCAGCAGGGCGCGGGTGGTGTCACCCACCTGGGAGCGGGGCAGGTCGGCGAAGGCGCTGGCTGATGCGCTCGTCGTAGCCGCAGCGGTAGGGCCGGCCATCGTAGTTGCGCTGACCCTGGTAGCAGCGCTTGTGTCAGCGGCGGTACTGGTATCGGTCATGCGTTCGATCAACGGCGCGTGCTGGGCCACCGCGATTGCAGTGGGGCCGAGTGCGCCCAGCAGCAATACAGCGACAAAGGATGCTGCTCGGTTCATGGCGTTACCTCCTGCGAAGTGGTCGACGAGGGGCTGAAACGATCAAGCATCGAGCCGGGAGGACGCGGTACCTGCGTGCCGCTGGCAGCCGGCTGCAGCGTCGCCACGGCGGGCGAATTGGTTGCTGCCGTTGCGGCAGGCCCTGCGGCGGCTACTGGCTGCCGCAGGGCCTGTGCGAGCCGGTAGATTTCGCTCCGGGTCGACGGTGGCAGGTTCGCGCGCTGGATCATGCTTTCTGCCGTCGCTGCCTGCCCCGATAGCAATGCCCACAGCGCGAGATTGGAAATGGCGCGGATATTGTCCGGCCCCAGTTCGGCTGCCTTGGCCAGCGGTGCCCTGGCCTGCTCGACCTGGCCGGCCTGCAACAACGCAAAGCCCATGTCACCGAGGTAGGCGACGTTGAGTGGGTCGGCCCGAACTGCGTTGTCCAGCGCCAGTCGCGCGCCCTCGCGGTCACGCGCCGCGGCTGCGATCAGCCCAAGCCCGTGCCAGGCCGGTGCGGCTTGCGTGCTCTTGGTCAAACTGCGGTAGATCGCCGTTGCGGCCACATCATCACCGGTTTCACGCAGTGCATTGGCTTGCAGGATGCGCAACTCCGGGCTGTCGCCGAAGCGCTGCCGGAAGGCGTCGATATGCGCCAGCGAGGCGTAGTAGGCGCCCTGCTGCTGCATCTGTTTGAGTAGCCCCAGATACATGCCGCGATCATCCTGGGTGGCTTCCACCAGTGCAGGTTCAACCGGCGGCTGCTTGTAGGCCGCACGATTGCCGCCACAGCCGCCGAGCAAGGCAGGGATCAGTACGATCAGCAATAGTGCCTTGGCCTTCATCAGTTCGGCTTTCATTACATCCCCTTGATCGCGGCGGCCAGTGAAATGATGGCGGGACCGGCCAATACCAGCATCAATGCCGGCAGCAGGGTGATCATCATCACCACCGTCATCTTCACCGAGAGCTTGCCGACCTTCTCTTTCATCTTCATGCGACGTTGCTCGCGCAGGCGCATGCCGAATTGTTTGAGTGGTTCCTGCACCGCGCCGCCGTGCTGGTGCACCTGCAACACCATCTGGATCAGGCTGCGCAGGTCATCGTTGTCGAAGGAATCGGACAGGCGTCGCAGCGATTGCGCGCGGCTGCGGCCGCGGCTGTAACCGGCATTTGCCAGTTGCAGTTCACGGCCGAGTACCGGGATGGCGATATGCAGCTTTTCGCCGACCATCTGCAGGCTCTGGTCGATGCTGAAGCCGACGCCCTGCAGCAGGCGCAGCAGGTCGATCAGTAGCGGCAGTTCGTCGTCCACTTTTTTGCGCAGACGGGAGGCCCAGCTGCGCAGCAGTAGTTTGGGCAGCAGAATGCCCAATGCAAAGCCGACCAGCAGGACGATCAACGTGTCACCGCCATGTGGCCGCAGCACCAGCACGGCGATGAACGGCATCAACAAAGCAAGCAACAGGCGTGTGGCCAAGAAGGCGGCGGTGCCGGTGTTGTGGTTCCAGCCCACTTGCTCCAGCAGTAGTTTGTCTTCCGGCGCCAACAGCGCTTTTTGCACTCGGCTGCCGTCGAAGTGCTGGCCGATCGCGGCAAGGTCGGCCAGACGTTGCCGCCACCAGCCGGTCTTTGGTGTGTTGTCCTGTTCCACGTGCTGGGCTGTGTCCAGTGCGCTCTGCAATGCTGCACCGGCTTGTTGGCTGCGGCGGCCGCGGTAGAGCAGGCCGGCCGCGGCCAGCACCAGGGCCAGCACCACCAGCATCATGGCGATGGTGTACAGCAGGTTCATGCGGCTCTCCGGCAAAGGGGAGTTGCGATGGATGGTTTCATAGCGATTTGGCCAGCCGGTACAGCAGGAAGCCGCCGAACAGCTCCAGCAGTACCGCGATCAGCAGGATCTTCTTGCCGAGCGGGTCATGGAACATGGGTTGGAAGAAGTCCGGACTCATCAGTGCCATCGACAACGCCGCACCGACCGGCAGCAAGGCCAGTACCCAGGCTGACATGCGGGTTTCCGAAGTGGTGGCCTGCAGTTCGCGTTGCACTTCTTCAAGATCGCGCATGAAGTCACTCATGCGCTGCAGGATCTGATCACTGCGGCCGCCGATGCGGATGCTGGTGCCCAGGATCACCGCCAGCATTTCCAAGGGGCGAAGGCGATAGGCCTGTGCGGCGTGTTGCAGGGCGCGGTCCAGGTCCATGCCGGCACGGGTATAGGTCAGTGCGTTGTCGAGTATTGGTCGCAGTGGCGGATCGACATTCTGGGTCGCACTCTGGAAAGCCATTGACAAGCTGTTGCCGATGCCAGCCATGCGCACCATGTTTTCCAGGAAGTCCGGCATCTGCGAGACCAATCGCTGCTGCATCTTGTCGATGCGCCGGTACAGCCACAGTGCCACGCCCAGCAGGTACAGCAGCAGTACGAAGGCCGCAAACCAGGCGCTGCCAAGGCGCAGGCCCGCGCCGATGGTGGCGGCGATGCCGGGCAGCGCGATCAATACCAAGGTGCGCGGTGAGTCCTTCAACCCGGCCCGGCGCAGTAGTTCGGCCCAGCGTCTGCTTGGTGGGCGGCTGTTGCGCGCTTCCTCGGCGGCGCGCTGCGGATCGGGCTGCGACAGCCGGGTATCGGCGTGGCTGGCGGCAGCGCGCTGCTGCACGCGGGTAGCCAAGCCCCACCACAGGCCCATGGCCAAGGCCACCAGCAGTACTGCAAAGCTCCCCAGCAGCAGCGGCAGCATCATGAAGGGAAGCTCCCCATGTTGGCTTCGCGCAGCTCCTGCCGAAACGGCTCGAGCTTGTGGCAGTGCGGGTGGAAGCCCAGGCCCACCCAGCGATCGCGTTCACGACTGTCCTGATCAAACCAGGCCTCGTGCTTGAACAGTTCCTGGCTGGTGATGACGTTGTCGCTGACGCCTGTGATCTCGGTGATGGAGACGATCACCCGGCGACCACTGCCAAGCCGCGAAATCTGCACGATGAAGTCGATGGCGCCGGCTATCTGCCGGCGCAGGCTGTCCTCGCTACCCTGGAAGCCGGCAAAGCCGGCCAGCATCTCCAGTCGATACAGGCAGTCGCGGGCATTGTTGGCATGCACGGTGGCCATTGAACCGTCATGGCCAGTGTTCATCGCCTGCAGCATTTCCAGCACTTCGGCGCCACGTACCTCGCCGACCACAATGCGGTCCGGGCGCATGCGCAGACTGTTGCGTACCAGCTCGCGGATGCTGACTGCACCGCTGCCGTCGAAGCCGCCCATGCGTGATTCAAGTCGCACCACATGAGGATGGTTCAGGGCCAGCTCGGCGGTGTCTTCAACGGTGATGACGCGTTCGTTGTGGGGAATGAAGGTTGCCAACGCATTGAGCAGCGAGGTCTTGCCTGAGCTGGTACCGCCAGAAATCAGGATATTGCAGCGGCCGCGTACCATCGCGTTGAGCAGGGCGTACATAGGCTTGTCGAAGGCGCCAAGTCCGAGCAGTTCGTCGGGGGTGAACGGGTCCTTGCGGAACTTGCGGATCGACACCATGGGGCCATCAACGGCCAAGGGCGAAATAATGGCATTGAGGCGGCCGCCATTGGGCAGCCGCGCATCGACCATCGGATTGGAGTCGTCCAGGCGGCGGCCGAGTGGGGCGATGATGCGGCGCAGGATGCGCAGCAGATGGCGATCATCGCTGAAGCGTTGGGTCGAGCGGCGCAGCATGCCGCCGGCCGAGACATGCACGTCCTTGTAACCGTTGATCAGGATGTCCTCGATCTCCGGGTCGTGCAGCAGATCATCCAGTGGACCAAAGCCGGTCAGTTCCTTGTGCAGGGCGCTGGCGACCGCTTCCATCTCGTAGGCGTTGACCGGAATCTTCCATTCCTTGACGAAGGCGGCCGTCTGCGTGCGCACGAACTTGCCGATGGTCTCCGGCGACCACGAGTCGATATCGACGCGCTGATCCTCGACATGGTTGAGCAGGTATTCGTGGGCGGCCGACAGCACGGTCTGGAACTGCTCGGTCTGCTCGAACGGCACACTGGGAGTCGGTTCGACTGACAGTGCAGCAGCGGCGATGCGCGGGGACAAGGGGGTGACTTTGTCTTCCATTGTTATCTACCCAGCAGATTGGCGAGACGAGCCAGTGGAGAGGCCGGTGCGGTGGTCAGGGGGGCGGTGAGACGACGCCGGTCCAGACGTTGCAGCAAAGGCAGCAGTGCCTTGAGATAGGGGTCGCGTGGCGCTGCATCGGTCAGTAGACGGCCAAGACCTGCATTGGAGCGCAGTACCCGCGAGCGGTCCGGGATGGTGGCCAG
The DNA here is from genome assembly GCF_056759935.1 of Stenotrophomonas sp. STEN035. Taxonomy (NCBI): domain Bacteria; kingdom Pseudomonadati; phylum Pseudomonadota; class Gammaproteobacteria; order Lysobacterales; family Lysobacteraceae; genus Stenotrophomonas; species Stenotrophomonas sp. STEN035. The sequence goes on along the minus strand of NZ_JBRRDY010000041.1, from coordinate 31,158 downwards.
CAGTGGCAGGTCGAAGCGTTGTGCGATCTGGGTATCAGCGAGCCCGCCATTGGGGTCAAAGCGGTTGACGATCAGCTGCAGGCGCTCATCGCGCAGGCCACGGCTTTCCAGCTCGCGCATGGTCTGGTCCAGCGACACCAGCGAGCCGATCGCCTGATCGGTGACCAACCAGACTTCGGAAGCACTCTTCAGCAGGGTGGTGGGAAGCAGCTGCACCGGTAGGCCGCCGACATCGCACAGGCTCAGCGGGAAGACACTGCGCAGACGGTCGAGCAGCGAGATGGGTTCATGCTTTTTCAGCAGGCTGCCGCTGGCGATGCCGAGCAGTGCCATGCCGCTGGCATGGTGGGAAAACGCGGTGCCGGCGAAGGTGCGGTCCATGCGCTCGACGCTGCGCAGCGCTTCCTCATAGCTGAAGTGACTCTCCATGCCCATGTACAACGCGGCATCGGCGGCGGGTTGGCCCAGGTCGATCAGCAGCAACCAGCCTTGCAGGGCGGCTGCATCGGGCGAGACCGGATTCTGTTCGGCCAAGCTTACGCCCAGGTGGGTTGCCAAGGTGCTGGTGCCTACGCCGGGGCGCACACCCAAGAGCACGATCAGCCTGCCATCGGGGCGTAGTTCCGGTGCGGCGGTTGCACGTGCAGGACCGGGGGTGACGGCTACGCGCTCAAATACCTCCAGCATCTGCGCCGTGCTGTTGTCGATATCGACAAAATCGCAGACGCCGGCGCGCATTGCTGCCAGCAGGTGTACCGCCTGGTCCGGACCGGCAGTACCGAGTCCGATCAGCGCCGGACAGCCGGGCAGTGCGTGCAGCTGCCGGGCAACGTCGGTGGAGTAGGCGGCATTGCCACCGCAGTAGTCGAGCAGTACGAATGCCGGGCCCGCAGCAGCTTCAAGCAACTGACGCGGATTGGTTTCACGACTATCGACCCAGTGCAGATTGGCCTGCCCCGCCAGTGCCGCCCCCAGACGCGCCATGTGGCGGTTATCCGGTGCGTAAAGCAGCAGATTCAATTCGGGATGGCTTTGGGTCTGGGGCAAGGGCATCACCGGGGGCATGGGCGCACTTCAGCGTGAGAAGCCAGGGAGTTGGTCGGGGCTGGCCGGGTGCACCAGCCAGGCGCCCCAGACCGGGAGTTTGGGTTGTACTTCGCGCTGGCCAGGCAGCGGAATTTCGGTGCCGCGCGCCAACGGTTTGACCAGGCGAGGTGTCACCACGATCACCAGTTCCTTGTCCTCGCGCTTGTAGCTGAGGTTGCGGAAAAAAGAGCCGAGTATCGGGATGTCGCCCAGCAAAGGGATCTTGTTGACGTTGGAGGACAGCTGGCTGCTCACCAGTCCGCCAATGACGAAGCTCTCGCCGTCGCCAAGCTCCACCGTGGTGTCGGCGCGGCGGGTGGAAATGGCCGGAATCTGGGTGCCGTCGAGGGTGATGCCGCGGGCGTAGTCCAGGTCGCTGGCCTCGGGTGCTACCTTCAATGCGATCCGGTCTGCCGACAATACGGTGGGGGTGACGGTCAGGCCGATGCCGAACGGTTTGAACGTGACGGTGGTGGTGCCCAGGCCTTGCGGTTCCAGAATGGGCAGTTCGCCACCGGCCAGGAAGCTGGCACTCTGGCCAGACAACGCAACCAGCGTGGGTTCGGCAAGCACCCGGGCCATGCCGTTGGCCTGCAGCAGATCGATGTTGGCGCTCCATGCGCCCGGAAGCGAACTGGCCACCAGCTTGAACGCCGAAGACAGGGCGCCTCCGCTATCGCTGCTGCCGGCCGGTGAAGTGATGCCGTAGCTGAAACCGCCATTGATGTTCTTGAAGCTGATGCCGACTTGGCGCAGCACGCTGCGATTGAACTCCACCACCTTGACCTCGACCTGTACCACGCCGCCGTTGGCAATGGTGGCTGCGTCGCTGATCACGCCCTTGTCGCCAATCGCCGATGCCGCGGCCTTGCGGCTGGCCTCGTGCTCCAGCAGAGAGGTTGCGCTGCCCGAGAGCAGGGCCTGCCCGCCTTGCACGGTGAGTTGGCTGCCGCCGCCATCGAGCAGGCCGCCCTGCACGGCATTGCGCACTTCCACGCGGATGCGGGTGGGCGTCGCCTGCTTCTGCAACCACAGCAACAGGGTGGTGCTACCCGCGGATTTGCCCACCAGCAGGGCTTCGCTGTTGCGGCCAATGCGGGTGATATCGGCGATGGACGGATCGGCAATGGCGATCCGTTCGACGCCAGCAGGCAGGTTCCACGGGCGCTGCTCGTTGAGTTCGAGCACGACACTGTTGGTCATTACCTGTGCCTGCGCTGCCTGCGTGGCCGGCGGCGCAAAGCCACCCAAGCCAAGCAGGGTCAAGCCGAGCAAGGTTGATGCGGTGATGGAAGAGCGCTGGTGCAAGAGAGAGCCTCCGTTCATGGCGAAGACAGGCGGTTGTCTGGGGTGGTGCCGCGAATGATCTCGATGCCTTGCCGTGTCGCTGGTCGTGGTGTGCGGCGCCGCGGCGGTGCAGTCGTGTTCGCACCAGCGGCTGGCGTGCGGGCGTTGTTGTCGCCGGCCAGTGCATTCAGGTCGATACCGGCATAGGCGCGGTTCTCCGGCCGGGTGGCTGCTTCGGCGGCGCCATCAAGATCGCGACGCAGCGCCAGCACCGGTGCCGGTGGCGCAAACAGCGCCTCATCGGCCAGGCCGGTATCGCCGGGATTGCGCAGGGCCAGGAACAATTTTCCGCTGTGGGCGGCCAGCAGCAGCCGTCCTGCGTCCTGCACCGGCACGGCAAGAATCGCACTGCGCGCCTGCGGCGCATCGCTGCTGGTAGTGCCGGAGCCGCGATTGTCGCGTGCGGCGATGGTTTCGGCGCGGCTACCCGGCTCCGGAGAGGTGGTGGACACTGCGTCGCTCTGTTCGCTTGTGGCAGGACGCGCCTGCGACACGTCGGCATTGCCATAACCGAGAACCTGCAACCTCGAAAGCAGCAGGCGGGCCTGTGGATTTGCCTGGCCACTGGCGCCGGCTGCGGGATCCTGCAGGCTCATGAAGACATCGACGTAGTCGCCTGGTGCGACCCGGTTGCTGACACCTGCCAGCTCGTCGACCGGTACCGCCACCGCACGTTCGCCGGGTTTGATGCCGATGGCGATGCCCTGCAGCAGCTGCTCGGGCGTGATCAGCGCACCGGCGGCGATGTTCAGCGCCGGGGTGCGGCCCTCGACCTCGCTGATGGCGGCGTAGCCGCTGGTCGGTGGCAATGCCATTTCGACAACGGACAGGTCAGCTGCGGTGATGGGGCGGCCGGCGGGCAGGTCCTTGTTTGCCACCACCAGCATGCGCTTGGGCACACTGGCCGGCGCCTGCTTGGCAACCGTATCCTCTGGCGCGGGCGCAGCCCGGCGGCCGATGCCAAATGCCAGCACCATCAACAGTGCTGCCAGTACCAGCAGCAGGATTGCAGCTATGCGTATTGCCTTCGGCATCTTGAAGCTCCTCCCCCTTGGAGTCCGCGGTCAGCGGTCGCCTAGATCCAGTTGAACAACGGCGGTACTGCTCAATGATTTGCCCATGCTCCAGCCCATCAAGGTGCCGGTGCCCGGCATGAAGGGGTGTGCGTCATGGTCGTAGGACACGATCACTTTGATGCACTTGACCGAGCTATCGGCAGCGCAGGCATAAGGTTGAGAGACGGCGATGGGTGCAGCGCTGGCGCTGCTGCAGCCGGCGGCTGTGCCGGAGTAATTCAACAACCATTGCATCGAGCGCGCGGCAGCCTGGCAGGCATTGCTGCGCCGTTCGGCGGTGGTGCCGTAGCGCAGCGATGCGCGTGCACCTTCACCTGCGGCAAGTGCCAAGGTCTGCTGGGCGGCGAAGATCATCACCCCGGTAAAGGTGATCAACAGCAGCGGCAGCACGCCGAACATCATCATCAGCGCGAACTCGATAGTTACCACGCCGCGTACGCGGCGGCAGGTCATCTCATGCCGGGACATAAGCACCTCCCTGTACCACGACCGCGATCATCGCGATGCCCATGTACGCCGCATACGGAATACCACTGCGGCCGCACCGTGCCGCACGCAGGTCCATCTGCAAGTCAGTGATCAAGCTGGAACCCTGCAGTGATTGCACCATCCGCTGCAGTCGTAGTGGGGCGTAACCGCTTGCTGGCGTCCAGGCAATGACAAGCAGTGCATGGGCGCCTGCTGCCAGGCTGGCGATCAGCCAGATCGGCAGCAGAACAGTGCTGCCCAGCAGGAAGCCGATGACTGAAAACAGCTTCACATCACCCGCACCCATCCAGCCAATGGCGTAGAAGGGCAGCAAGGCAGCCAGACCTATCACGCCGCCAAGCAGGCACTGGGCGAACGAGGGCGGGTTGCCGATCTGCAACAGTTGCATCGCCGCGACACAGCCGAGCACGGCCAGCAGTGCGCGGTTGGAGACGCGCCGGGCCATGAGGTCGCTGATCGCGACCTGGGCTCCAAGCAGCAACGCTGTCAGGCAGGCGATGGTCATGGCAGCGACCCTTGTTCAACTGGCCGGGGTAGTGCCGCCGGTGCCGTTGACCAGCGCGGTGAGTTTGTCGAGCACCGTCTGGAAGACGGCCATCAGGCCATCGCGTGCGAAGAAAATGATCAGGCCTGCGACAACTGCGGCCAGCAGCCCGTACTCAAGTGCGGTGACACCGTCTTCTTCCCGGAAAAACCTGCGCAGCTGTGCGTTCATGATGTTCTCCCTGATGACCCGGTGCCGGTGTTGCACCGACAGATAGCCGGGCGATGGGCATTGCTGCCCGATTGAGGTCATTGGGATACGCATGACACCGGCAAGAGTGTGCCGACGGTCGCTCAGGCTGCCGGGTAGTGTCGGCAGTTACCTACCTTTGCTTCCGTTGTCCCCTGTCGGCATGCAGCGCATGCCCGGAAACATCATTGCAATCGGCCCCGTACGCGGATGCGCATATTCGGCAAGAATGAATTGTTTTTCATACATGTGATGGACTTGGCTAAACGCGAGTGGCGGAGTCCGCGTGAAGACTTGTTTTCTTTGTCAGTATCCATCGCAACGAAAGACGTTCAATGGATTGAAGGGCGTAATTCCGTAATGTGGGTTTCAGGCTGTGCGGCAGGGGATTGCAGGTTGCCTTTTACGATCTGCAGCGGATGGTCGGGCTTCTGAAGCGGGTCCTGATCGGGGACGCGCAAAGGCTTTCACATGGATGCGGGTGTCGGCGTAAATGGTTTGAGGTCATGTGATCTGGCGTCGCTGAGCGGCACGCTACGCGTGTGCCACGTTGAGCTCGTGTTGCTTGATGACCAGCCGCCGTCGGCGTCCATCACTTCGTTTGTCCACGACCAGGCATTGCTGTGCACATTCGAAATAGGTGCACGCACGCGCGGCCGATTCATGCTGCCACTGGATTGGTGCTTGTTGGGATGCCTGCAATCGGTCGATCCGCACAGCAGCTGGTGCCATGGCGTGCCCTTGCTGCCGGGAAACATTGTGTCGGTGATGCCCGAGGGCATTACCGAATTCGCGCTGGGCGCAGGCAGTCGCGTGACCTTTGTGTTGGTGCCGCTGAAGCGCTTCCAGGAGCGCGCCGCAGCGCAACGACTGGGGGGATTGGTCGATGAATCAGCGGCCGTTCCCTTGCTGAGTGCTGGGCCGCATGTGCCGCTGCAGGACTATTACCAGGGGCTGCATGAGCGTATCCGCGAAGGCGAGGTGGGCGCCGAAGAGATCGACGCCATGCTCGATGCGCACGTCAAGGAAATCGTCACCGGCGGGCCGCCCGAGCGTGGTGGCTGCAATCGCAGTCGTCGCGCCCGCTATCTGATCTTCCGTCGTGCCGAAGACATGATGTACGCCAACCTGCGGCGACATATCTATATGCACGAGCTCTGCGACGCGGCTGGCGTGAGCGAACGCGCGTTGCGCTATGCGTTCGAGGAACTGGTGGGTATTTCGCCGGTGCGCTACCTGTCGATGCTGCGCCTGTGCGAGGCCTGCCGCAGTCTTTCCAGCGCTGACGCTGGACGCAAATCGGTCAAGTCGATTGCGCTCAGCTGTGGCCTGTGGGACCTGTCGCGCTTCGCCGATAATTACCGCAAGGTGTTTGGCGAGTTGCCGAGCGAAACCTTGATGCGTGGCACCTACACGCACGCTTGATGTCCGCGGAGTGTGATGCGCATCAAGCGTCTGTAGCCGCTTGCCGATTACGTGCATCGGCGTGCCGTTAACGGGCAAAGGTTTGCCAAATCAACGCATCGGTGTGCCGGATGCGGGTAAAAAAGATAGCGCTGCAGCGCTGTACTGGCCTCACAGAGAGAACCCCTCCACGCCTGGTGGGGTTGAGCTGGAGGCCCCAAATGAACCGCATCTATCGGCTGGTATGGAACCGCACCCTCAATGCGTTTGTGGTGGGGTCGGAATTGGCGAGTGCACAAGGCAAGGGATCGGGTCCGGCGAAACTGTCGCCGGCAGCGTCGTGGAGCTTGGCAGGCCTGGCTGGCGCCATCGCGCTGGCCTTGGCCGGGCCAGCGGCGGCGACCGACGCAAAGCTGGCCGACCTGCAGGATCTGCTCGCCAAGTACAGCAACACCGACGCGCAGCAGATTGTCTCCACCGTGTTGCCGAGCGCCGGTACCGGCGCTGCGATCAACGCTTCGGTGACGCTGCCGGCAGTGCTGCAGGCGGACGCATCGGCGGCAGTCGCGCTCACGCCGCGCGTTGCGAATGCGCCAGCTGCGGCACGCGCACAAGTCGGTGTGCGCGCGGCGCTGCCAGAACTGCATTCGCATGGCGGAACAAATTCACCGGCAGCAGCGCTGTCAGTGGTTACCGATGCCGCACTCGCGGTGAAGCCGCTGGCCGCTTCGGCCAATGCCACGGTCACTGCGACGGTTGGTCCGCTGACCGGCAATGCGGCTGGCTTGCAAGGCATTGCCGCGATACTGCTGCCGGGCAAGGAAGAGGGTGGTAACCCGCTGCATGGCACGCTGGTGTCAACGGCCGGTGCGGTCAAGGAGCTGACCGGCGAAGTCCTGACGGGCAAGCCGGTGGCTGCGGTCGAAACGCTCACTTCGCATGTGGGCACGACGGTGGCTCCGCTCACCCAGCATATGGGCGGCGGTGTCGAAGGTCTGGTCGGCGCGCTGTTGCCTGGCCAGCAGGGCGGAAGCCCATTGCAGGGCACGCTGGTTTCAACCGTGGGTGCCGTCAAGGAAGTGACTGGCGAAGTGTTGACTGGCAAGCCGGTGGCTGCGGTTGAAACGCTCACTTCGCATGTGGGCACGACGTTGGCTCCGCTCACCCAGCATCTGGGCGGCGGCGTCGAAGGTCTGGTCGGCGCGCTGTTGCCTGGCCAGCAGGGCGGAAGCCCGCTGCAGGGAACGCTGGTTTCAACGGTGGGTGCCGTCAAGAACGTGACTGGCGAAGTGCTGGCCGGCCAGCCGGTAGCTGCGATCGAAACGCTCACTTCGCATGCCGGTACGACGGTGACCTCGCTTACCGGACATATGGGCAGCGGCGTTGCTGGCCTTGGCGGCGTACTGCTGCCGGGCGCGGGGCAGGGCGGCAATCCGGTACGTGAAGCAGTAACCGATACAGTGGGCGTGGTCGAAGACCTGGCCGGCGGCCTGACCAAGGGCACGGGGCTGGGCGGCGTGGTGGATGGATTGGTCAATGGCGCCGCTCCCGTTCTGGGTGGCGTAGGCAATCTGCTCGGTGCGGTGGTGGGCGGCGTGACCGGCTCGACCACGCTTGGTACCGGCGTCACCAATACGGTTGCCACGCTGACCGGTGGGCTGCAGGGCACTACCGGTGCGCTCGCCGACGGCGACGTGGCTGGCACCGTGCAGAACCTGCTGGGAACGGTCAACAACACCGCGTCCACGCTGTTGGGTGCCACTGGCAATACGCTGGGGGGCATCACCGGTTCCGGCTCTGGTGTGGGTGGTTTGACCGGTGCGTTGAGCGGTGTGGTCGGCGGCGTTACTGGCGGCCTGTCCAACGTGGTCGGAAGCCTCACCGGCAGTCCTGTGATTCCCAGCGCGGTGCCGGCAGCGCCCGGTCCGTCGGGAATGATCGTTGGCAACGGCGGTCTGGTGGGCTCGGTGAATCAGCTGGTGGATTCGCCGCTCACATCGCTGCTTGGGGGCAATCCGTACATGCAGAACGGTAGCCTGAAGGTGAACAGCACCAATGTGATGCAGACCTATTCGGAGGTGCAGGCGCTTGGACTGCCGGTGGTGAATCTGACGCCGGTAGGCGAACTGCTGGATGGCTTGGGTGGTCTGGCTACGGGCAGCAACTCGCACCTGACCCTGATCGGCGGTGTCACCTCCGACAGCTATATCACCAATATCAACAACGGCGACCCGGGTGGCTTGCTGGGACTGCTGCTGCCGGATGGCGCGCCGGCCTGGGCGTCGGACTGCCTCAATGTGCTGGGCGCGGTGACCGCCAAGTGCTGGGCAGTTCCGGCAGCGCAGGATTACCAGGTGTTGATCGGCGATGGCGCCTTTGCCAATGGTTCCAAGGAAGTAGTGATCGGCAGCAATGCCGAGCATCGGTTGGCGGCGCAGACGGCGGACCAGGTGTTCATCGATGCGGCCGGTGGCAAGACCGGTGTGCCCACTGCCGACTACGATGCGCGGCTGGGGCATTCGGTGGTGGTTGGCGACAGTGCCAAGGGCACCGCCAATGCGCAGACGCTGCTGGGTGCGGGTGCAACTTCCGACAAGGCCAACAGCGTGGCGCTGGGCTTCAAGTCCAATGCCGCACGCGGTGGCCAGGACAACTACGCAGCGTTCGGTTTGACCGCGGCGCAGACCTCCATCGGCGAAGTGGCCGTGGGTTCGGTCGGCCGCGAGCGGCAGATCACCCACGTTGCTGCCGGCAGCCAGGACACCGATGCGGTGAACGTCAAGCAGCTGCGCGGTGCGCTGGACCAGATCGATGATCTGGGTCTGGCAGCGGTGGTCTATGACGAAGACCTCAATGGCGTCGTCAACTACGGCAAGGTGACGCTGGGCAGTGGCCAGGCGGTCAGTGGCACGGTGCTGGCCAATCTCGCTGCAGGTGCGGTCGCAGCAGGCAGCCTGGAAGCGGTCAACGGTGGCCAGCTGTTTGGGGTGGGGGCATCGATGGCCACCTACCTGGGCGGCGGTGCGACCTTCAACGGCGGCGTGCTCGGCGCACCGAGCTATCAGATCAACAGCGTTGGTGTACTGGGCGCGGTCTCGCTGCAGCAGTTTGGAAACATCGGTAGCGCGTTCAGCTCGATCAGCGATTCGCTGCTCAACCTGAGCAACCTGTTGCCGCGCAGCGTCCCGGGCGGCAGCGATCCGCTGGCGGTGAAATACGTCGCCGATGGCGCCGGTAATCCCACCAATGCGGTGCAGCTGACTGGCGATGGCAGCGGTGCGGCGGTGGCACTGGGCAACGTGGCCGCTGGCAGTGTCACCAGCGGCAGCTTGGATGCGATCAATGGCGGGCAGTTGGCTGCAACCAACGACGCAGTGGCTTCCGCGATCGGCGGCACCATGCAATACAACAGCAGCACCGGTCAGTGGAGCGCGGCCAGCTTCAACATCACCTCGATCAACAGTGGCGGCGCCGCGACCCAGCAGACGTTCGGTAATGTCACCGATGCCTTTGCGGCAATGGACAGCTCCATCGTCAACGTCAACAAGCGCATCGACAACATCCAGAACGGTGGTGCCGGCAACGCCTACTTCGCGGTCAACTCGACCAAGGCCGCAGCCTCGGCCACCGGCCAGGACAGCCTGGCCGCAGGTCCGCAGGCCACGGCTAGCGGCAACCAGTCCGTGGCCATCGGTGACGGTGCCAACGCATCGGCTGCCGGCAGCGTCGCCCTGGGTGCCGGTTCGGTAGCCAGCCGTGCCAACACCGTGTCGGTTGGCGCCGCAGGTGCCGAGCGCCAGGTCACCAATGTTGCAGACGGCAGTGAAGCCACCGATGCGGTGAATGTGCGGCAGTTGCAGGCATCGCAGCAGGGCACGGTGCGCTATGACCAGAACACCGACGGCAGCACCAACTACGGCAGCGTGACGATGGGACGTACCGGTACCAGCACGGTCATCCACAACGTTGGTACCGGTGTTGCACCCACCGATGCGGTCAACGTGGCGCAACTCAACAAGGGCATGGGAGAGGTCATGGATTGGTCGAAGAACTACACCGATCAGCGCTTCAATGACGTCAGCCGCGACATGAAGCGCATCGATGACCGTGCTTCTGCCGGTGTTGCTTCGGCCATGGCCATGGCCGGGCTACCGCAGCCGACCGAGGCGGGTAGACGCATGGCATCGATGGCTGCCAGCACCTTCCATGGCGAGTCGAGCATGGCGGTGGGCGTGTCGGGTGTCACCGATGGCGGTCGCTGGATCTACAAGCTCAGTGGTTCGGCCAATACGCGTGGCGATGGCGGGGTGACGGTAGGCGCAGGCTTCCAGTGGTGAGCACGGGAAAGCGGTGACCTGCATGTAGACAACCATGGCTACGCATCGAGGGCGCTATGAATACGAAATGGACCGTACTGGCGTTGCTGGTAACCCTGACCGCCTGTGGCAAGGGCCAGCTGCGTGAAGAATTCCCGGATCCGGCGCGTGCCTATCCGGCCGGGGGCACCTACGTGAATCTCGACAACCTGCGGCAATACGCCCCAGGCATGAACAAGCGCCAGATCCAGACGTTGTTGGGTACACCACAGTTCAATGAAGGTTTGTGGGGGGTGCGGGAGTGGAACTACGTTTTCAAGTTTCGGCGTTCGGTTGGGGCCGAGCCGATTCAATGCCAGTTCCAGGTTCGGTTTGACGCGGACGGCGTTGCCAGCGGCCAGGCGTGGCAACCAGCAAGCTGCGCCGCGTTGCTGGAGCCAGCTCCCGCACCACCCGCGCCACCACCGCCGCCGCCTCCGCCGGAGGTGATAGCGCCACTGCGGATCTCGGCCGATGCCTTGTTCGCCTTCGACAGCGCCAACCTGTCGGCCGTCGGCCGCGGCCGTCTGGACGAGCTTCTGCAGCAGTTGAAGGACAGGGCCTCGCAGGCGTCGCTCACCGTCATCGGCTACACCGATCGCATCGGCACCGATGCCTACAACCTGGAACTGTCCCGGCGGCGCGCGCAGAGCGTGCGCAACTACCTGGTCGAGCACGGCGTTCCGGCAGCGGCACTGCACGCCGAGGGGCGCGGCAACACTGCGGCGCTGGTCGAATGTGAGCAGGTCAGCGGGGCGGCGCTGGTGGAATGCCTGGCGCCGAACCGGCGGGTGGAGATAGCCGGCATGGGCGGTTGATTCTGCGCCTGGGTCGACGCTGAGGCCGGCGGGCGATGCGATTGTCGCCCGCAGCCCTCACAATGGCCGCCGGTAGTCCGTGGCAGCCGTGCCCCGGCCAGAACGGGACAGGGTGTGTTGTGTTGAAGTCGAACAAGGTAATTGCCTGGGCCGGGCCGCTGGCGGTGGTGGTTTTCATTGCGGCGGTGGCCGGTTTTGGCGCGCAGCTGCATGGCTACGACCAGATGCGCCATCCGGTGTCGCTGCTGGGTGCACGTGGAATCCCCGGCGGCACGGTGTTCAGTCTGCTGGGGTTTGTATTGCCGGGCCTGCTGGCGGCGATTGCCGCGCTGGACCTGATCCTGCGCATGCCTGCCACTGCCCCGCGCCCGCTGCGGGTTGGCGGACAGATGCTGTTGCTGGCTGCAATCGCGTTTGCCGCAATGGGGCTGTTCCCGTTGGATGTGGACGATATCGAGAACCGCGCCAGCCAGTTCCACGCCAGCGCCTGGTTGCTGTGGTTGCTGGCGTTCAGCGCCGCCGCCATTGCTTTGCGCTATGGCGCCGGCAAGGCCAGTGCGTGGCGGCCGCTGTCCACGCTGACCATGGTCTGCGCACTATGGATCGTTTGCAGTGCTTTCCTGTTCGAGATCGCAATGCCGGTGGCAATGGCGCAGCGCCTGGCCTTCCTGGGTTGGCTGATCTGGCTGGCGGGTGCGGCCCGTCTGGCGCCAGCACGCAGCTGAGCGATGCAGGCGAGGTGCCGCGAATCGGGGCAGGGAACGCGCAAGTGGTGCGCATGAAGCGCTTTTGAGAAACCTCTGTTTTTTTAAAAGCCCTATATTTCAATGACCTGCAGGCTTTGCTTGATCCTGGTCTGCGCCCGGATTGGAGTGCGATGATGCACTGCGGTACCCTTTGCCGCTTTGCCGTTGCCCAGCGTTGACATGTCCAGCGTCGAACCAAACATCTACGATCCCCAGCAGGTTGAAGCCGCCGCCCAGAAATTCTGGGAGGCCGAGAAAGCATTCGAGGTGAACGAAACCTCGGACAAGCCCAAGTTCTACTGCTTGTCGATGCTTCCGTACCCGTCCGGTGCGCTGCACATGGGCCATGTGCGCAACTACACCATTGGCGATGTCATCAGCCGCTACAAGCGCATGACCGGCCATAACGTGCTGCAGCCCATGGGCTGGGATGCCTTCGGTCTTCCGGCCGAAAACGCCGCGATCAAGAACAAGACCGCGCCGGCCAAGTGGACCTACGCCAACATTGGACACATGCGTAGCCAGCTCAAGTCGCTGGGCTATGCGATCGACTGGTCGCGCGAGTTCGCCACCTGCACGCCGGACTACTACGTCCACGAGCAGCGCATGTTCACCCGCCTGATGCGCAAGGGCCTGGCCTACCGCCGCAACTCGGTGGTGAACTGGGACCCGGTCGACAACACCGTGCTGGCCAACGAGCAGGTCATCGATGGCCGCGGCTGGCGTTCCGGCGCCCTGGTCGAGAAGCGCGAGATCCCGCAGTGGTTCCTGCGCATCACCGATTACGCCCAGGAACTGCTGGACGGCCTGGATGAACTGCCGGGCTGGCCGGACTCGGTCAAGACCATGCAGCGCAACTGGATCGGCCGCTCCGAAGGCCTGGAAATCCAGTTCGACGTGCGTGACGTGGATGGCGCCGCACTGGACCCGCTGCGCGTGTTCACCACCCGCCCGGACACAGTGATGGGCGTGAGCTTCGTCTCCATTGCCGGTGAACATCCGCTGGCCGTGCATGCCGCAAAGAACAACCCACAGCTGGCCGCCATGCTGGCCGAGCTGAAGCAGGGCGGTGTCTCCGAGGCCGAACTGGAAACCCAGGAAAAGCGCGGCATGGACACCGGCCTGAAGGCCATCCATCCGGTCAGCGGCGAGCAGGTGCCGATCTGGGTCGCCAACTTCGTGCTGATGGGCTACGGCACCGGCGCGGTAATGGCCGTTCCGGGCCACGACCAGCGTGATTTCGAGTTCGCCACCAAGTACAAACTGCCCAAGCTGCAGGTCATCGCGTTGAAGTCGCCGAAGAACGACGACGAACGCAGCTACGACGACAGCCGCTGGCAGGACTGGTACGGCGACAAGACCCGTGAAACCGAGCTGGTCAATTCGGCCGAATTCGATGGCCTGGATTTCCAGGGCGCGTTCGAGGCACTGGCCGAGCGTTTCGAGCGCAAGGCCCAGGGCCAGCGCCGGGTCAATTACCGCCTGCGCGACTGGGGCGTCAGCCGTCAGCGTTACTGGGGCTGCCCGATTCCGGTGATCTACTGCGGCAAGTGTGGCGCGGTGCCGGTGCCGGAAGACCAGCTGCCGGTGATCCTGCCGGAAGACGTGACGCTCAATGGCACCGGTTCGCCGATCAAGGCCGATTTGGAATGGCGCAAGACCACGTGCCCGGATTGCGGCGGTGCGGCCGAGCGCGAGACCGATACCTTCGACACCTTCATGGAGTCGAGCTGGTACTACGCCCGTTACACCTCGCCGGGTGCCCGCGAAGCCGTGGACAAACGCGGCAACTATTGGCTGCCGGTCGACCAGTACATCGGTGGCATCGAGCACGCCATCCTGCACCTGATGTATTTCCGTTTCTTCCACAAGCTGATGCGCGATGCACGCATGGTGGACAGCAACGAGCCTGCGCAGAACCTGCTGTGCCAGGGCATGGTCATCGCTGAAACCTTCTACCGCCAGAACAGCGACGGTTCCAAGGATTGGTTCAACCCGGCCGATGTGGACACGGTGCGCGACGAGCGCGGTCGTATCACCGGTGCGACCCTGCGCGAAGACGGCCAGCCGGTGGTGATCGGTGGCGTCGAGAAGATGTCCAAGTCCAAGAACAACGGCGTCGATCCGCAGACCATGGTGGCCAAGTACGGCGCTGACACCGTGCGCCTGTTCTCGATGTTCGCCGCGCCGCCGGAACAGTCGCTGGAGTGGAACGAGGCAGGCGTCGACGGCATGGCGCGCTTCCTGCGCCGGCTGTGGGCGATGGTGCACAAGCACACCGCCGATGGCATTGCACCGGCGCTGGACGTTGCTGCACTGAGTGCCGAGCAGAAGGCGATCCGCCGCAAGACCCACGAAACCATCAGCAAGGTCAGCGACGACTACGGCCGCCGCCACGCCTTCAATACCGCCATCGCTGCGGTGATGGAACTGCTCAACACCCTGGCCAAGTTTGACGATGCCAGCGAGCAGGGCCGTGCGGTGCGCCAGGAAGCCTTGCAGTCGGCGGTACTGCTGTTGAATCCGATCACCCCGCATGCCTGCCATGCGATGTGGCAGCTGCTGGGCCACGCGCAGACCCTGCTCGAAGACCAGCCGTTCCCGCAGGTGGACGCGGCTGCGCTGGTCAAGGACTCGCTGACCCTGGCGGTGCAGATCAACGGCAAGCTGCGTGGCACGATCGAGGTGGCAGCGGATACACCGCGCGAGCAGATCGAGGTATTGGCCAAGGAGGAGCCGAATGCGGCGAAGTTCCTTGATGGCCTGACCATCCGCAAAGTCATCATCGTGCCGGGCAAAATCGTCAATATCGTTGCGGCGTAAGCCGCAACGGGTATCTCAAGTGCAGTTCACGCGGCATCAGGCAGGCTAGCTGCCTGTTGCCGCTCCCGGCCGGCTCCTCCAGACTGTGTGCATGACTCGATACCTGACCGCCCTGATTCTCGCCGCCACCCTCACCGGTTGCGGCTTCCATCTGCGTAACAAGCTCGCGCTGCCTGCCGATATGCCGGCGGTGCAGGTGGATTCAGCGGTGCGTTACAGCGAACTGGTCAAGTTCCTCAATCGCGGCCTGCGCTCTTCGGGCGCCACCGTGGTGGAGGATGGCGACACCCTGGCTGTGGCTGGAAAAACGCCTGGGGTTGCCCGCCTGCAGATCCGCTCCGAGCGCTGGGGCGACCTGCCGATCGCCATTGATGCCCAAGGCCGTGCCCAGGAGTACAGCCTTCGCTACGCGGTGGTGTTTTCGTTCATTCGCCCGGACGGCAGCGTGATCGTGCCGGAGCAGGCGGTGGAACTGTCGCGTGACTATGTGTCGCCGCCACAGGACTCCACCGGTACCACCACCGAGCGCGAAATCCTCGCCGATGAGCTGCGTCGCGAAATGTCGGCCTCGATCCTGCGTCGCATCGACAGCGTGGTTCGCGCCGATGTGGAAAAGGCCCTGCATGCACCCACGTCGGCCGAAGGTGCGACAGACGCGCCCAAGCCTGCGCAGGATGCTGCAGGTGAGGTGCGCTGAGTTGCTGTTCTTGCACGCCGCACAGACCCAGCAGGCCTGAGCGATGGAGCTGCGACCGGAGCAACTGGCCAGCCAGATAGCCTCCCAGCCCTTGGCGCCGGTGTATCTGATCGCCGGCCCAGAACTGCTGCGGGTGATCGAAGCCGCCGATGCGGTGCGCGCCAAGGCGCGTGCGGACGGTATCGGCGAGCGCGAAGTATTCGATGCCGATGGCCGCGACTTTGACTGGGGGCAGCTGGCTTCCAGCTTCAACGCGCCCAGCCTGTTCAGTGCGCGGCGTCTGGTCGAGGTGCGCCTGCCCAATGGCAAGCCAGGCAAGGAGGGCGCGGAGGTCATCAGCGACTTCTGCGCGCGGCCGGCGCCGGACGTGGTGCTGCTGATCACCGCCGGTGAGTGGAGCAAGGCGCATCAGGGTAAATGGGCCGAGGCCGTCAACAAGGTTGGTGTGTTGTCGGTGGCCTGGGCGATCAAACCGCATGAGCTGGGTGATTGGATCGAGCGGCGCCTCCGCAGCAAAGGCCTGCGTGCCGATCCGGGTGCCGTGCAACGGCTGAGCGAGCGGGTTGAAGGCAACCTGCTGGCGGCAGCGCAGGAAATCGACAAGCTTGCCTTGCTGGCGGATGGCCAATCGCTGGACGTCGCCAAGATGGAATCGTTGGTGGCTGATGCCGCCCGCTACGACGTTTTCCGTTTGAGCGAAGCCGCCTTCTCCGGGCAGGCACCGGCCGTGTTGCGGATGGTCGCCGGTCTGCGCGCCGAGGGCGAGGCGGTCGCCGCGCTGATGCCTATCCTGATCCGCGAGCTGCTGATCACCGCCGGGCTGGCGCGGGTACAGGCTGGCGGCGGCAACCTGGCCGCCGAAATGAAATCCAAGGGCATCTGGGAATCACGCCAGGCGCCGTTCAAACGCGCCCTGCAGCGCCACCCCGACCCACGTCGCTGGGAACGCTTTGTCGCCGAGGCCTCGCAGGTCGACCGCATGGCCAAGGGGCGGGCCGAAGGTGATCCGTGGCTTGCCCTGGAGCGTCTGCTGGTTGCGCTGGCCGAAGCCCGCGCGGTGCGCCTGCTCGTCCGTGGCGTGCGCTGAATGACTACTGGGCTGTCGCCGGTAGGCGCTGCCGCAGACGACGGCCTGTGGCTGCTGTACGGCGGTACCTTCGATCCGGTTCACAATGGCCATCTGGCCATTGCCCGCTGCGCTGCAGCCGAGCTGCAGGTGCCGGTGCACCTGATGCCCGCCGCCGACCCGCCGCACCGTGCACCGCCCGGTGCCGATGCCGCCCAACGTGCGCACATGCTGGCGCTGGCGGTAGCGGACGAGCCCAACCTGCTGGTGGATACCCGCGAACTGCAACGCGCTGAGTGCAAGCCCGGTGTGCCATCGTGGACAGTGGACACCCTGCGTGCCATCCGCGCCCAGATCGGCCCGCAACGCCCCCTGGCGATGCTGATGGGTGCCGACAGTCTGCTCGGCCTGCCGAGCTGGCATGAATGGGAGCATCTGCTCGATCTGGCACATATCGTGGTTGCTGAACGACCGGGCAGCGGCCTGGACGGTGAGTTGCCAGCGGAACTGGCGCGACGGCTGGACGGGGCTTGGGCCAGCTCGGCTGAAAGTCTGATCGTCAGCCCGGCCGGGCGGGTCTGGCGGCTGCGCCAGCCGCTGCATGCCGAGTCCGCGACCGAGGTGCGGGAGGCCATTGCCAACGGCGGCCAATGGCGTGATTTGTTGCCTTCGGCGGTGGCTGGGTACATCCTTGCGCAAGGCCTGTATGGCAGTGCCGCGCGGGCGTGAATGCCGGCAGCGGCCATGTTCTCTATAATCGTCCCCTTAATTCATCGAGTTCTGCTGCTTTGACCACCGAAGCCCAAGTCATCAAGACCCAAATGCCCAGCCCGGCACCCTCCGTACCGGCCCTGCTGGCGTCCGTTCACTCCGCCCTTGAGGAGATCAAGGCCCGGGATGCCGTCGAGCTCGATGTACGTGGCAAGTCCAGCGTGGCTGACTACATGGTGGTGGTCTCCGGTACCTCGACCCGTCACGTCAAGTCCATCGGTGAGGAAGTGGTGCGTTTCGCCAAGAACCTGGGCGTGATGCCGCTGGGCGTGGAAGGTGAGCGCGAAGCCGAGTGGGTGCTGGTCGACCTGGGCGACGTCATCGTCCACGTCATGCTGCCGCGCGTACGCGAGCTGTATGCGCTTGAGCGTCTGTGGACCGTTGGCGATCAGCCGCGCTCTGCCTATGACGACGAAGGCGAAGACGAGCAGGATGCTGGCTGAGCCTGACGGCCGCAGCTTCTGTGACGGCGCCGCAGGGCGCCGTCTTCGTTTGTGCAGGTTGATAGGAGGCCGCGCATGAAAGCCAGATTGATCGCCACCGGCGAGCGCGCACCGTCCTGGGTTGCGCAGGGGTTTGCCGAATACCAGAAGCGGCTGTCGCATTGGTTGCCGCTGGAGTTGGTTGAAATTGAACCGGGCCTACGCGGCAAGGGCCGTGATCCCAAGCGCGCGATCGACGACGAGGGCAAGCGGGTACTGGCTGCACTGCCCAAGAATCCCTACGTGGTGGCGTTGGACGTGCCAGGCAGGCAGCTCAGTTCAGAGCAGCTGGCGCAACGGCTGGAGCACTGGCGCACGCAGGGACGCGATCTGGCGTTCCTGATTGGCGGCCCGGAAGGGCACGCGGCGGAAGTATCCGCAGTGGCCGATGAGAAGTGGTCGATAGGCCCGCTGACCTTGCCGCATATGCTGGTTCGGCTGGTCGTAGCCGAACAGTTGTATCGCGCAGCGGCGATGTTGGCCAATCACCCCTACCATCGCGCGTAATTAACGTATAGAATGCGCCTCCCCGCCCGAATAGCTCAGCCGGTTAGAGCACTTGACTGTTAATCAGGGGGTCGTTGGTTCGAGTCCAACTTCGGGCGCCAAGTTTCAATTGAAAACCCGCATCGCGAGATGCGGGTTTTTTTTGTCTGTCGTTCAGGCCGCCCCGGCGCGGAGCGCGCCGGGGCGGGTACATCACTTGAACGTGTACTTGGCACCCAGCGTGTAATAACGGCCAACTGCGCCGCTGTAATGCAGCGGGTTGTAGTTGACCGCGCCGTAGGTCAGAGGATCCAGCGGTGCGATGCGATCAGTGAGGTTCTGTACCGAACCGAAGATCTCGAGCGCATCGGTGGCGCGCCAGCGACCGGACAGGTCGATGGTGTAGAAGGCACGCAACTTGCAGCCGCGCGGTGCGTCGGAGCCATCGACATAGTGATTGGCACAGCTGTCACCTTCAAAGGCGACGTTGTCCATGCTGCCGATGTAGTTGGCGATGCTGCTGATGCTGAAACGGTCCATGTCCCAGGTCAGGCCGAAGTTCAGACGATCCTTCGGAGTGCCGATGCAATTGGTGACATCGCAATTGCCGTGCGTACCGGCGTACTGGAACACGGAGCCGGTGCCGTC
Source organism: Stenotrophomonas sp. STEN035 (assembly GCF_056759935.1). NCBI lineage: Bacteria > Pseudomonadati > Pseudomonadota > Gammaproteobacteria > Lysobacterales > Lysobacteraceae > Stenotrophomonas > Stenotrophomonas sp. STEN035. The sequence goes on along the minus strand of NZ_JBRRDY010000041.1, from coordinate 12,131 downwards.
ATCGCGCTCGAACGAGTTGATGCGGGTCCATTGCATGTCCATCAGCAGCTTGCCGTAGTTGCCCAATGCCACGCGCTGGCGGATGTCGAAGTCAAAACCGCGCACGGTGGTGGATGCGGAGTTGATGTAGTCAACGCTGACAGCGAGCAGGCTGCCGCTGTTGGGAATGCCAGGCAGGTCATTGTCCGAGCGGATGCCGCGGCCAGCAGCCAGGGCCAGATCGGTATCACCCTGGTTGATCTCGTTGGTGCGCTTGATCTGCCAGGCATCGAAGGTCAGCGTCGTGCTCGAGGTCGGGTCCAGCACCAGGCCGACGGTGTAGCTCTTGGACTTCTCCGGCTTCAGTGCAGGGTTGGCCGAGGTGATGATGGCCAGGCTGACCGCACAGTCCACTGCGGTCGCACCAGGTGCCGGGGTGCCACCCGGGCAGCGCACCGGGTCACGCGCGGTGCTGAAGGCGGCCAGGCCGCCGTCACCGGCTTCGGCTGGGCCAGGTGCGCGGAAGCCTTCGGCATAGGTGGCACGCAGGGCGATCCACTCGGCCGGGGTCCATTTCAGGCCGACTTTCGGCGTGGTCGCGGTGTCGCCGCCCTTGTACTTGTCAACGCGCAGGGCGCCGGACAGCTCCAACGATTTCAGTACAGGGGCAACCACTTCCGTATAGGCCACGGCGACTTCTTCGGTGCCCTTATAGGCCGAATAGCCCAGGCCGATGATGTCGCCCAGGTCGGTATAGCTCTGCGGATCCAGGTTGGCCTTCTGGCGACGGTACTCCGCACCGAATGCGAGGCCCAGCGGGCCACCGGCCAGGTCGGCGAGGCTGCGCGAGGCCTTGAAGTCGATCATGTCCAGCGTGGTGGACGCGTTGGCGTGGATGGTCGGGGAGATGTAGTCGTACAGCGCCTGCGAGTTCTGTCCGGCATTGGCGCCGATATGCCACCAGCCCACCGGGCTGTTCGGGTCGGTCAACGCGGTGCGCACGTGGCTGTAACGCAGGAAGCCGGTGCGCTCGTTGACCAGTTGGGTCGCCGAGTGCAGATAGGCGGTATCGATGTCCCATTCGCCTGCGGTGCCCTTCACCCCGACCAGGAAGCGGGTGAACTCGTTGGTGTTTCTGGTGACGCGTGGGCCGACGTCAAATGCCGCGTAGCGCAGGCGGGCGTCCACGCCCAATGGGTTGTCAGGGTGAGCTGCGCCCAGCACCGTTGCACCGCTGCCGCTGCTGGCGTTGACCGGGCCGCCCGGATAGCCCCAGGAGCCGGAAACACCGCTGGGGGTGTTGTAGAACACGTTCTTCTTCTTCGAGTAGCCGAATTCGCCGTACATCTCGAAGTTGTCCGACAGCACGAAGGTGCCGCGTGCGAACAGATTGCCGAACTCTTCGCTCGGGCTCAGGCTACGGAAATCCTGGGTTTGCCACAGGCAGCCACCGCCCACGTCGGGAGGGCTGATGTTGGAGAATTGCGAGCAGCCGGGCAGTGACTGGTAACGACCGGTTGCCGGGTCGCGGATGCTACCTGCAGGTGAGCTGCCGGCGACGGTGCCGTTGGAGGTGATGGCACCGTTGAGCGGGAAGAACTGGCCACCAGCTACGCGATCAAAGCCATACGGACTCAGGTCGCCGTTGCCGATCCACTTGCGGTTGCGACGGTCGGAAATGCGGATGTCGTCGGTCTTGCTGAGATCGATGCTGACAAATGCGTTGTAACCATCAGTGTCAAGATCGCCAATGCCGGCGGTCAGTGAGGCCTTGCGCGCATTGCCATCACTGTCACCGGAGGTGCCGTAGGAGGCCTTGAGTATGGCGCCGGTGAAGTCGCGGCGCAGGATGATGTTGACGACGCCGGCGATGGCGTCGGAGCCGTAGATGGCCGAGGCGCCATCCTTCAGCACTTCAACGCGCTCGACCGCATCCATGGGGATGACGCTCAGGTCGGTGAAGACCTTCTGGCCATCATCGGCCAGGCCGTACGGTGCCATGCGACGACCGTTGAGCAAGACCAGGGTGGAGGCCGCACCGAGGCCACGCAGCGAGATGCCTGAGCCGCCGCCGGCAAAGCCAGTACCGAAGCTCTTGGGGATGGAGCCGGCGCCATCGCTGGTCAGGGTCTGCAGGTATTCGGCGATGGTGGCCTTGCCGGTACGGTCGATTTCCTGCCGGGTGATGACCTGCACCGGTGAGGCGGTTTCAGTGGTGGCGCGTGGGATGTTGGAGCCGGTGACCGTTATGCGGTCCAGGTTGGTGGCCTTCTGGTCCTGGGCCATGGCCAGCGGTGCGGCCGCTGCCAGGGTCAATGGAACCAGAAGCAGGCGGCTGAGGTTGCCGGTGATTGCGTCGCTAAGACGGTTGCTGCGCGGGTAGGTCGGATGTTTCACAGTCTCTCTCCAGGGAACAGCGGCAAGAAGGCCGCCAACACGCGGCCAAAGAACATCGACGGCCGCGAATCTAGGTTTCCCATGGGTGAAGGCGTAGTGAAATAATCATTACTGAGCACAGACAGCTTGGTGATCTTTATGGCAGCGTCAGAAAACGCTGCCATAAGATGGGCCTCAGCCCTGTTCAGCCAAGTTTGAAGTCGACCGGGATCAGGCCATAGGCCTGTACTGGACGACCACCGTCGGTAGCGGGCTGGAACTTCCAGCGACGCAGCACCTGGTTGCGCGCGGCGTTGTCCAGACTGCGGTTGCCGCTGCTGTGCTCGACGCTGACTTCCAGCGGCGAACCGTCCACATCCACCAGGACCCGCAGGGTCACCGTACCCTGTGCACCGGCGAGCAGAGCATCACGCGGATAGCCCGGCGCCGGAGCGTTGCGGTAACGCAGCTGCACGCCTTGCAGTGGTGTCGATGCGCCGATCGGATCGATGGCCGGGCTGTTGTCGATCGTCGGTGCAACATCCACCGGTGCGGTGACGACCGCCTCGGTAGCGAAGATCGGCATCGGTGCGTTGTCCACCGGTGCTGCCAACGCCGGTTGCCGCGGCGGTGACGGCGAGCGGGTCACCGGTACATCGACCGGCGGTGTGGGCGGGTTGGGGATGATGGGTTTGACGTCGGGGACCTGCCAGCGTTCCCGCACTGTCTCGTTGTGGATCGGTACCTGTGACAGCGGAATCAACAGCAAGCCCAGGGCAAATGCGTGCAGGGCCAGGGCCGTGCTGTAGGCAAGGATGCGCGAGGGTTCTACGTGCAGGGACGGACTGCGTTGTTGCGTGCGGACCATGTTCCACCTCCATGCGTGGGCGTGTGACAGAGAACAACGCGCGATGACACGGGACGGGGTTGCTGCTTTGCATCCCGTGGCTGCAGTGCGCCTGTTATTCGGGCGTTCGACAAGCGGGGTGATTGTTTCTGGTCAGCTGGCGGACAGCTTGAGAGGAAGCAAAGGCCGGCTCTTGTGGGAGCGGCGTAAGCCGCGAAGCAGGTGCAGGATCAGATGGCACAGTTGCCGATGGGTTCAGCAGTACCAGTTTCGTGGCTTACACCGCTCCCTCAAAGAAATGCAGGCCAGGTCATCAAGGTAAGTGGCCAAAAAAAAACGGCGCCCGCAGGCGCCGTTCCGATTGCGGGGGCCGAATTGCTCAGCGGCCCAGTTCGAACACCACATCCAGGTTGACCGAGACGGTGGTTTCGCCCGGCGATACCGCGGTGTCCATTTCCATCTTGTTGGCACGGCCGGCGGCCATGGCCATCATCGGCATCGGCCGGAAGCCGCCCTGGCTGCCCTCAGAGATGCTGACGATGCGGCGCACGCGCAGGCCCAGCGACTTGGCATAGGTTTCGGCGCGGGCTTGGGCCTTCTTCAACGCGGCCAGGCGGGCTTCGTCATAGACCGGCTCGGGTTGGTCGATCTCGAAGCTGGGGCCGTTGATCTGGTTTGCGCCCTGTGCGGCCAGGCTGTCCAGCACCTTGCCCAGCTTGCTGATGTCGCGCACCTTCAGGCTGACGGTGTTGCTGGCCTGGTAGCCGGTGATCTTCGGCGCTTCGTTCTCGGCGTAGCGGTACTGCGGGCTGAGGTTGATGCCGCTGGTCTGGATGTCGCGCTCGGCAATGCCGGCAGCCTTGACCGCCGCCATCACCTTGTCCATCTGCACGGCGTTGTCGCGCATGGCGGTGTTGCCATCGGCGGCCTGGGTGACCACGCCGGCAGACAGTGTGGCCACATCCGGTACCCGGCGGGCCTCAGCCTGGGCGGAGACGTTCAACAAGGTCGCGTCGCTGGCAACCACGGCCGGGACGGTTTGGGCATTGGCGGTCATCGAGACTCCAAGAGCAAGTGACAGGGACAGCAGCAGTGGGGCGAGGGCGGTACGACGCATGGTGATCCTCCTTGGCTGGATCGTGAAAATGAACACAGAGCGATGAACGGGTGGTGAGCCATGATGGGGTCACCGTCACTTTGCCAGCAATGCTCATCATTCAGGTTGCTGGCGCAGGTTATGCTTTCACGATGCTTTATCTCGCCTCCCGCTCCCCCCGTCGCAACGAACTGCTGTCCCGCCTTGATGTGCCCTTCCGCGCCCTTGATCTGGAGGTGCCGGAGCAGCGTGCGCCGGGCGAGGCGGCCGAGGCCTATGTGCGTCGGGTTGCACTGGACAAGGCCCAGGCCGGTCTGGCGCTGGTTGCCGATGACCCGCAGGCGGTAGTGCTGGGCTCCGACACTGAGGTTGTGCTGGATGACCGGGTCTATGGCAAACCGGCCGATGCCGACGATGCAGCGGCCATGCTGGCCTCGCTGGCCGGGCGCACGCACCGGGTGATCACGGTGGTGGCCTTGGCCGCGGCGGGACGTCATGCGCTGGAGACGGTGATCTCGGAAGTGACCTTCGCGCCGATGAGCGCGGCGCAGATCCAGGCCTACGTCGCCACCGGTGAACCGATGGGCAAGGCGGGCGGCTATGCCATCCAGGGTGGGGCGGAGCGTTTCATCAGTCATTTGGCCGGCAGCTACTCCGGGGTGATGGGGCTGCCGTTGCAACAGACCGCCGCGCTGCTGGCGGCATTTGCCGCAGGCGCGGACGACGATTCCATGGACAAGGGGGAATGAAGGACGTGTCTGAAGAAATTCTGGTCAACGTCACCCCGCGCGAAACCCGCGTGGCAGTGATTGAAAACGGCATGTTGCAGGAGCTGCACATCGAGCGCGGTTGGCGCCGTGGTGTGGTCGGCAATATCTACAAGGGCAAGGTGCAGCGGGTGATGCCGGGCATGCAGGCGGCCTTCGTCGAGGTTGGCCTGGACCGTGCTGCGTTCCTGCACGCCAACGACGTGGTGCGTCCGGCGCCGGTGGCGGCCGATACCGACGAAACCGCACCCAGCCTGCCGCTGCCATCCTCGGTGCCGATCGTGGAGCTGCTGCGCGATGGCCAGGACGTGGTGGTGCAGGTGGTCAAGGACCCGATCAGCACCAAGGGCGCACGCCTGACCACGCAGATCAGCATTCCTTCGCGTTACCTGGTGCTGCTGCCGCAGTCCAAGATGGTCGGGGTTTCGGCCCGCATCGAGGATGAGGGCGAGCGTGCTCGTTTGAAGTCGCTGGTCACCGAGATTTCGGCCCAGCATGGCGGCTACGGCTACATCGTGCGCACCAATGCCGAAGGCCAGCCGGCCGAGGCCTTGGCTGAAGACATCTCCTATCTGTCGCGGGTCTGGGCGGTGGTGGAACGGCGCGGCCGCGAAGCGCCGCCGTGCAGCATCATCTATGAAGACCTGAGCCTGCCGTTGCGCTCGGTGCGCGACCTGATCCGCAAGGACGTGGACAAGGTCAAGGTCGATTCCAAGGAAACCTTCGGGCAGCTGCAGGCCTTCGTCGCCAAGTACATGCCGGTGCTGGGCGAGAAGCTGGAGCTGTATACCGGCGACCGCCCGATCTTCGACATGTTCGGGGTCGAGGATGAAATCGTCCGTGCCTTGAACAAGCAGGTGCCGCTCAAGTCCGGTGGCTATCTGGTCATCGACCAGACCGAGGCGATGACCACCATCGACGTCAATACCGGTTCCTTCGTCGGCCAGCGCAATCTGGAAGAAACCGTGTTCCGCACCAACCTGGAGGCGGCACAGACGGTGGCCCGGCAGCTGCGGCTACGCAATCTGGGCGGCATCATCATCATCGACTTCATCGATATGGACGACGCCGAGCATCGCCGTCAGGTGCTGCGTACGCTGGAGAAGGCGCTGACCCGCGACCACGCCAAGACCACGGTTTACGATTTCTCACCGCTGGGCCTGGTCGAAATGACCCGCAAGCGCACCGTCGAAAGCCTGGAGCGGCAGCTGTCGGAAACCTGCCCGCAATGCAGTGGCCGCGGCAGCATCAAGACCGCCGAAACCGTCACCTACGAGATCTTCCGCGAGATCACCCGCGCCGTGCGCCAGTTCGAAGCCGCGCGCCTGCTGGTGATTGCATCGAGCAAGGTGGTCGCGCGCATAACCGACGAAGAGTCGGCGGCGGTGGCCGAGCTTGAGGAATTCCTCGGCAAAAGCATCCGCTTCCAGGCCGACGACCAATACCTGCAGGAGCAATTTGATGTCGTGCTGCTCTGAACGAGCTCACTTCGCGGCACGGAAGCACGAAGTGAGCTGATGACCACGCTGTTGCGCCACCGCCTGCGCCGCTTCCGTCGCTATGCCTTGATGGCATTGGCGATCGCGTTGGTGTGCGTGGCCTTGCTGGTTGGTACCGTCAGCCAGCTGCTGCCGATGGTCGAGGCGCATCCGGACAAGGTTGCCGCCTGGTTGAGTGAACGTGCCGGGCAACCGGTGGCGTTCGATAGTCTGGACACCCGCTGGACGCGGCGCGGCCCCATTCTGCAGCTCGATGGTTTGCGGGTGGGGCAGGGCGAGGGTGTGCGTATCGGCCAGGCCGAAGTACTGGTGGCGGTGTATTCGGGCCTGCTGCCCGGCGCGCCGCTGACCGAGCTGCGCCTGCGCGGGCTGGCTCTGACCCTGCAACGGGCCGATGACGGCCGTTGGTCGGTGCGTGGTCTGCCCGAGTCCAAGGCCGGCGGCGATCCACTGGACGCCCTGCGCAGGCTCGGTGAGCTGCAGGTGATCGCTGGTCAGCTGCAGGTACAGGCGCCGTCCATCGGCCTGCAGACTCGCATTCCGCGTATCGACCTGCGCCTGCGCGTTGATGGTGAGCGTCTGCGGGTAGGGGCCAAGGGCTGGATCGATACCAAGGCTGCGCCGGTCACAGTGGTATTGGATTTCCAGCGCCAACGCGGCGATGGCCAGGCTTGGTTCTCGGCCGAGCCGGCCGAACTCGGGGCGTGGTCCGAATTGCTGAAATTTGCCGGGGTGCAGCTGCGCCAGGGCAAGGGTGAACTGCAGAGCTGGGTACAGCTGCAGGACAACCGCGTGGTGGCGGTCATTGCAGAGGGCGAGCTGGACGATGTGCAGCTTGCTGGTGCGCCGTTGCAGGGCGCTGTCGCGCCGAGCGTTGCCTTCAGCAAGCTGCAGCTGCGCGCGCGCTGGAAGGTGATTGACGGTGGCTGGCGGCTGGACGCGCCCAAGCTGAGGATCGCTACCGACAGCAACACCCAGGCACTGGATGGCTTGCTGCTGGCTGGCGGCAAGCACTATGTGGTGCAGGGCAAGCAGCTCGATGCGGGTCCGATGCTGCAGGTGCTTGCGCTCAGCGACCGCCTGGAGCCCAGCCTGCGGAACTGGCTGCATCGTTCCAAGCCGTCGTTGAAATTCGCCGATATCAGCCTGCTCGGTACTGCCGATGGTCCCTTGCGTGCCAGTGGCGAACTGCTGGACGCCAGCTTTGCGCCAGTCGGTGGCAGCCCCGGCGTCAATGGTCTACGCGGGCATTTCGAAGGCGATGCACAGGCGTTTTCGCTGGGTCTGAAGCCGGACCATGTCGTGCGCTTTGATTGGCCGACCGGCTTCGGGGTGCTGCATGAGCTGCAGCTTTCCGGCGATCTGGTCGGCTGGCGCGAAGGCGCCGGTTGGCAGATAGGGACGCCGGCTTTGCGGGTGCAGGGCCAGAACTACGCCGCTGACGTGCGTGGCGGCCTGTGGTTCCAGGGCGACGGCACGCGGCCATGGATCAGCCTGGCCGCCAAGATCGATGATGTGCCGATGACCGCTGCCAAGCAGTTCTGGGTGCGTTCAAGCATGAGCGACGCGGCGATCGAGTGGCTGGATGCCGCACTGGTGGATGGCACTCTGCGCGGCGGCACCGGTCTGGCTGTCGGTGACCTGGATGACTGGCCGTTCACCGGTAACAACGGTCGCTTCGAGGCGGGGGGGCGTATCGATAACGGCTCGATCCGCTTCCAGCAGGATTGGCCGCTGATGCAGCATGTCAACGCCGATATCAACTTCATTGGCGGCGGTTTCGATTTGACTGGCCGCGGTGAGCTTGCCGGGGTCAAGGTGGATCGCCTGCGTGCGGGCATCGCCAGTTTTGCCGACTCCAAGCTGGTGGTGCAGGCCAGCACTGTCGACGAAAGCGCACGCTTGCTGGCGATGCTGCGGCAGAGTCCATTGCAGGCCAGCTATGGCGACACCTTGGACAATCTGACGGTGGCTGGCCCGGCGGCGGTCAATTTCGATCTGCTGCTGCCGCTGCGGCACGATGGTGGTGGACATCTGCTGGGCGACGTCGATCTGCGCGACGTGCGCATGGCCGACAAACGCTGGGACCTGCAGTTCGAGGGGGTGCGCGGCAAGGCCCAGTACAGCAGCGAAGGCTTCGACGCGCCGGCTTTGCAGGTACGCCATCAGGAACGCGACGGTGTGCTGGCGCTACGCGCTGGCAAGCCGGTCAAGGACCCCGCTCATGCCTTCGAGGCCGAGCTGAGTGCAGATCTGGATGCGGGCAAGCTGCTGGATCGCGCGCCAGAGCTGGCGTGGCTTAAGCCCTATGTGCATGGCACCTCGGCGTGGACGGTGGGGGTCAGCCTGCCCAAGGAGCAGGCCGGTGCACGCACTGGTCCGCCAACCTTGCTGACCTTGCGTTCGGATCTGCAAGGCACCCGTCTGCAGTTGCCGGCGCCGTTGAACAAACCAGCCGCCGATGCCTTGGCAACCACGGTGCAAGCCGCCTTGCCGATGGGGGCGGGACGGATTGATGTGTCCTTCGGCAAGCTGATGGCCCTGGCTGCGCGCAGCCAGAACGGCAAGACCGGCGTGCAGGTCAGCATGGGCAGCGACACGGTCGATCACGAGCCGCCGGCCGATGGTCTGGTGGTCAATGGTCGCACCCCGTCGCTGGACGCGCTGGAATGGATCAGCCTGGCGCGCGGTGGCGATAGCGACGGCAGCGCCGGTGGCGTGGCGCTCAAGCAGGTTGATGTGTTGGCCGATCAGCTGTTGATGGTAGGCGGCCGCTTCGCGCAGACCCGGCTGCAGCTGCGGCCCGGCGCCGATGCGGTTGCCGTGCAGCTTGATGGTCCGGCACTGGCGGGCAATCTGCGCGTACCTACCGCTGATGGCGGCACGGTCAGCGGGCAGCTGGCACGGGTGCATTGGCAGGCGGCGACGGCGGCAACAGCCGAGTCCAGTGACACCCCGGCAGCGCCTATCAATCCGGCCAATATTCCGCCGCTGGCCCTGGATATCGACGACCTGCAATTCGCCACGATCAAGCTTGGTCAGACCCGTCTGCGCACGCGTCCGACCAGCGACGGCCTGCAGGTGCAGGAGCTGGCCATCCGTGCGCCCAAGCAGGTCATTGATGTGCAAGGGCAGTGGCGCGGTGTCGGTGCGCAGGCGCGTACCCAGGCCACTGTCGCCGTGCAGAGCGAGGATCTGGGTGATCTGCTGCAGCGTCTTGGCTATGCCGGGCAATTACGTGGTGGCCAGGGCAAGGTCAATCTGCAGGCAGGCTGGCAAGGTGGTCCAACGGCCTTCAATCTGGCCACGTTGGAGGGCGGCATGGACATGAACCTGCGCAATGGCCAGCTGCTGGAAGTGGACCCCGGCGCCGGCCGTGTGCTTGGCCTGCTCAGCGTGGCGCAGCTGCCACGACGCCTGCTGTTTGATTTTCGCGACCTGTTTTCCAAGGGATTGGCCTTCAACCACGTCGAAGGCGCGATGCGCTTCGGCAACGGCCAGGCCAGTACCGACAAGATCGCCATCGAGGCACCAGCGGCGGAAATCACCATTCGCGGCCAGGCTGACCTGGTTGCCCAGCAGTTCAACCAGACCATTGATGTGAACCCCCGCTCGGGCAACCTGCTCACCGTGGTTGGCGCGGTGGCCGGTGGTCCGGTAGGTGCAGCAGTGGGCGCTGCGGCCAACGCGGTGCTGGGCAAGCCACTGGGCGAGATCGGCTCCAAGACCTATAAGGTGACCGGGCCATGGAAAGATCCCAAGGTCGAAGTACTGGACCGTGACGCCGCCCGTCTGCCGCCCCCGCTAGTTACGCCCGGCGCCGCCAGCAACCCCTGAATCAGCGCAGGCTTGCATGAGGCGGGCCTGCCCCCATCTGGAATGTCATGACCGAAAACGCTCTCTCGCTCGCCGAAACCCGCCTGCTGCTGCCTGCCGGGCTGGATGCCAATCGCCTGGAACGCACCTTTGGCACCTTGCTGGGGCCGGGCATCGATTTTGGTGACCTGTACTTCCAGCATTCGCGCCGCGAGAGCTGGAGCGTGGAGGACGGCATCGTCAAGGACGGTGCGCATTCGATCGAGCAGGGCGTGGGCGTGCGTGCGATTGCCGGCGAGAAGACCGGCTTCGCGTACTCGGACGATATCCAGCCGGCGGCCCTGCTGGCCGCTGCACAGTCGGCGCGCGCCATCTCCCGCGAGGGCGGCGAGCAGAACGTACGTTCGCTGGTGCGCGGCAGTGGCCGCGCGCTGTACCCGGCGCTGGATCCGGTGGACAGCATAGGCAACGAGACCAAGGTGGAAGTGCTCAAGCGGCTGGATCGCTACCTGCGTGCTGCCGATACGCGCGTGCAGCAGGTGATGGTGAGCCTGTCCGGTGGCGTCGACACGGTGCTTATCGCGCGCAGCGACGGTGTGCTGGCCGCTGACGTGCGCCCGCTGGTGCGCTTGAACGTACAGGTCATCGTCGAACACAACGGTCGTCGCGAATCCGGCTATGCCGGCGGCGGCGGTCGCTACAGCTATGAAGAACTGTTTGCCGGTGATCGCCCGGAAGCCTTCGCCCGCGAAGCGCTGCGGCAGGCGCTGGTCAATCTGGAAGCCATTCCTGCGCCGGCCGGGGTGATGCCGGTGGTGCTCGGCCCGGGCTGGCCCGGTGTGCTGCTGCACGAGGCGGTAGGCCACGGTCTGGAAGGTGATTTCAACCGCAAGGGCACCAGCGTCTATGCCGGCCGTATCGGCGAGCGCGTGGCCTCGCCGGGCGTGACCATTGTCGATGACGGCACCCTGGAAGGCCGCCGCGGTTCGCTCAATATCGACGACGAAGGCACCCCGACCCAGTGCACCACGCTGATCGAGGACGGCATCCTGGTTGGCTACATGCAGGACACGCTCAACGCGCGTTTGATGGGCGTGGCGCCGACCGGCAATGGCCGCCGCGAATCCTTCGCGCACATGACCATGCCGCGCATGACCAATACCTATATGCGCGCAGGCAACCATGACCCGGAGGAGATGATCCGTTCGGTGAAGAAGGGCTTGTACGCAGTCAATTTCGGCGGTGGCCAGGTCGACATCACCAGCGGCAAGTACGTGTTCTCGGCGACCGAGGCCTATCTGATCGAAGACGGCAAGATCACCGCGCCGGTGAAGGGGGCGACCTTGATCGGCAACGGCCCGGAAACCATGCAGAAGGTGCGCATGATCGGCAACGATCTGGCACTGGATGAAGGCGTGGGTATCTGCGGCAAGGACGGGCAGAGCGTACCGGTCGGTGTCGGCCAGCCGTCGTTGCTGATTGATGGGCTGACGGTGGGTGGTACGCAGGCCTGAGGGTGCGGCTAACGCTGAAGAGCCCCCTCATCCGCCCCTTCGGGGCATCCCCGCCTTCGCGGGGACAGGCTCTTCTCCCGTAAACGGGAGAAGGGATTGCAGAGCTGCAGTTCGAACTGACTCCGCCAAATTCCACATGCCAGCCGTCCCTTCTCCCGCGAGCGGGAGAAGGGCCTGTCCCCCCGAAGGCCGGGATGCCCCCGAAGGGGCGGGTGAGGGGAAGCTATTAGCTACACC